>JAVXRV010000019.1:0-22438 GCA_036643515.1 Ruthenibacterium sp. | reverse complement strand
CAATGCCACGCAGAGAATCTGTGCGCCTAGTTTTTGAATAAAGCGACGCATCTTTGTACTTTTCATGGGATAACCTCCTTTTCTCAAAAAACGCATCTGCATCTGTTGAATCATATAATAACCAATTTATTATAGCAGACGGTATGTCGGTAAATCGTCGGTGCACCGTCGTGAAACCGTCTTTTTACATAAAATGTGCATTTTTGGTACTTTTATGTGATAATTTGTGCATTTTGCGACTTGTGTCTTTTCATGCGCATGTTACAATATAGAAAATAACATGGATGAGGCGAGGTGTTATACAATGCATATTATTTTGGCCGGAAACTGCAACGCAACGCTGCAAAACCTTGCAAATATGTGTCGCACCGTGCCGCAAACGGACGTCGACGGCATTTTTACAGACGCTGCCGCCGCCCTTGCGCACGTGCAAAATTATGCGACGGACTGTGTTTTTGCAGACGTTTCTATGCCGGATATGGACCAGTTTGCACTGTGCAACATATTGCATGAACATACACACGAACTGATGATTGTTTTGATGGCGGCAAACAGCGCCGAGGCGGTCGCCGCCCTTGCCAAACACGTGGACGGCGTGCTGATGCAGCCCTGTGACGCGGCAGACGTGGCGCATATTTTGGCGCGGCTGCATTGGCTGCAGGCACGGCTGCGCAAGCGCGTTTACTGCCACACGTTTGGCCGATTTGATTTGTTTATCGACCGCGAGCCAATTGTGTTTCAATCGGCAAAAGCCAAGGAGATTTTGGCGCTTTGCGTGTATCGGCAGGGCGCGCCTGTGTCGATTGAAGAAATGATTGACAAATTGTGGGAGAATTATAGCGGCATACCGGGCGAATGCAGCACATTTCGCACCGCGATAAAAGCACTTGCAGACACATTAAAAAAACATGGATGCGGTGATATTTTAGTGCGTGGGCGGGGATTTTGCTACATTAAAAAAGACGCTGTCGACAGCGATTATTACGATTTTTTAAACAACAATGCGCAGGCGATTTGCGAGTTTCAGGGCGAATTTATGAGCGATTATTCTTGGGGCGATGCCGCGGTGTATTCTCTCGGCGAAAAAAAGCGGCAGTATGAAGCCGCCGCAAGCAAAGTTTCATAAAAACAACATAACACCATTATAAAAGGCGCAATGCATCTTTTATAACGGTGTTATGTTGGCGGTTTTTTATTCGTACAGGAAAACTTCGGTCACGTTGCCTTTTTCGTCGGCAAAAATATTCATAATAGAACCTTTTTTGATGTCCGACAGTTGTTTTTCATTGCTTTGCGCATCTTTAATTGGCATGCCGGCCGGAATGATGAACGATTTCATCTCGCCGGTGTACTCCACTTCCACACGCTGTGCTGCGCCGTCGCCGCTTCCGTCGCCTGTCGTTGTGGCGGGTGTCAAGACGGCGGCTTCCATCGTGTCACCGTCTTTTTCGGGTGCGGATTCCGCCGGCGGCAGTTCGGGTTCTTTGGCGAGATTGAGTTCGATTTCGTTGCCCGCAACGGACGAAATTTTGCCAAAATAGGATGTGCTCGGCGTTTTGTTTTCGTCGTTTTGCGGCAGAGAATTTGCGTCTTTTTTTGCGCCGCATGCCGTGAGTGAGAGTGTCAAAACGCCTGCGAGAATCAGAACATATAATTTTTTCATGGATAAAACCTCTTTCGTATGTTGTTTATTCGTAAGTTAATGCATCGACCGGTTTGAGCTGTGACGCTTTATATGCGGGGTAAAAGCCGAACACGGCACTCGTGAGCACCGCAAACAAAAAGGCGACGCACGCGCCTTGTATCGACGGCGCAAGGGGCATGTCGGCAAGCTGCATGAGCCATAACCCGACGCCGCTGACGGCGATGCCAAAAACGCCGCCGATAACGCCGATGGAAACGGATTCCATCAAAAACTGCATGAGAATGTCTTTTGCCGGACTGCCGAGCGCCTTTAACACACCAATTTCACGCGTGCGCTCTTTGATGGTGACGAACAGCACATTCATGATGCCGATGCCGCCCACGGTGAGGACAATCATCGCCACGGAAATGAGCAACATACTCATCGTCCGCGCTGATTTTGTGGCGGTTTCGATGCGGCTGCCGGCGTCTTCGACGGCGTAAAAACTGCTGTTTTCAAGATAATAATCGAGCGAGCCCTGCATACGCGCCATGGCTTTTTTCACGTTTTTGAGCGCGTTTACTTTGGCGGTGATTTGCGGCACGGAATACTGCTGATAAAGCTTGTTTTTCACCATCGTTTGATAGGGAATATAAATCGTATCATCGTGATTTACTCCCTGTAAACCGTCTTCGTTGCGCGCAAGCACACCAAGAATGATAAGCCGCGTTTCGTCAATTTTGATGCGCTGACCGACGGCGCGCTGTGCATCGCCGAAATATTTTTCCGCAAGGCCGTAGCCGAGCACTGCAACATTTTCACCTGTTTCAAAATCGCTTTCAGAAAAATCTGTGCCCTCGCCGACAGAAAGAGAAAACACGTCGGCATATTCGGCACTGACGCCCGCAATATTGCTGTACTCCTTGCTTTTTCCGGCGCGCACCTCTTTGTTTGTTTCGTTGCGAATGCAGATGTTTTTAAGGTATGGATTTTCGTCGCGGATGGATTGCATGATTGTTTCGTCCATCTTTTCGATTTTTGACGTGTCGAAATTTCCGTCCATTTTTTTGTAATCCAAATTGATGTACACGGTGTCGGCAGAAAGGCCGGAATACTGCGCTTCTGCATCTTTTTTTGCGCCCTGTCCGATGGCGATGACAAGCACAATCGTGGCCGTGCCCACAATAATGCCAAGGCTCGTGAGCAGCACTTTTCCCCTGTTTTGCAGCGTGTTAATGCGCACGAGCCGCAGCAGTTCACGCGTTTTCATAGCGCTCCTCCACAAACACCACATCGCCGTTTGCAAGACCGCTCACAATTTCCGTCAGACGGCCATTTGAAAAACCGGTGGTGATTTCCTTTTTTTGCAACGCATCTTTTTCATCGGCGCACAGGACAAAACTTTTGCCGTCCTCCAGAAAAACGGCCTTGTTTGACAAGGTTAAAATGCCGGTTTTTTGCTTGACAATCAAGGTTGCATTGGCGCCCATGCCGTCTAAAAGCGCTTGTTCCTGCGGTTTAAATGACACATTGACGTCAAACTTTCCGCTCTCGCTTTGCAGATACGATTTAGATTCCACGGTTCCGTAAAACGTAATGTCCGTGTAGGCATCGACATAAAACGAAACTTCCTGCCCGATTTCCACATCGGCAATGTCCATGGGGTCTACTTGAAGCCGCAATATTTTTTTGCCGCTCTCGCCAATTTCGGCAAGCGGCGTGCCGGTTTCCGTCATGGCGCCGGACGTGTAGCCGAGTTTGACAATCACGCCATCACGCGCGGCGGTGATGATGGGGTTTTCTTTCCATTGCAGCAAATCTTCGTATGCTTTTTGCGCATCGTTGGCGGTGTTTTGTGCCTGTGAAATTTGGTTGTCGTAACTTGCGTACTGTGTCTGCCCTTGTTTTGTGATGATTGCGATGTCCGCGTCCTCTTTGCCGCGCTCGGCGGCGCGCTGTGCGTCAATGCCTTTCAGCGTTTCGTTCGTCGCGCCAAGTTCAATTTTCAAGGTGTTGATTTCCGCTTCGATTTGCGCAATTTTGACCGTTTTTTCACCCATTGCCGCATCATAATCGGCTGTTTCTATGCGCTGTTTTTCACGCGTTTGGTCGCTGATGGCCACTTCGTTTTGAATTTTTTTGTTGGTGCAGTCTGTAATTTCGGCCGTATGGTCGGCCGCGGTGTCGGCGGTGAGCTCCTCTATTTTTTGTTGCAACGCACTATTTTCGCTTTGCAATTTGGCGATGGAGGCCGTGTAGTCGGCGATGGTGACAGGGCGGCCGTCTTTTTCTGCCTGCAAGGCCGCAATTTCGTTTTTTAGTTGCTCGTTCATCATTTGTTTATCGGCAATGCCTTGCTCTGTCGCCTGTTTTTTGGTGAGCAGCGCACCCGCTTTTTCCCGATAAGCACTCTCGCCCGCCGCACGCACATCGCTTATTTTTTTGTCTTGTTCCATTTGTGCATTTTGTTTTTCCATCTTCAACTTTTCCACGGCAAAACGGTCGTTTTTGCGTTTTTCCTGTGCGGTTTTCAGTTTGGTGTCGATGTCCTCTGTCGACAATTCTACCAATGCATCACCTTTTTTGATAGAATCTCCCACCGCCACTTTGTATTCTTTTATTTGGATTGACAGCGGAATTTCGAGAAATTGGCTGTATTTTTCCGACGAAATTGCGCCGGCGGCGTCCATGCCGACGATGATGTTGCCTGTTTGCGCTTTGTATTCGCGGCGCTGCGGCGGGGCACTTTCTGCGTCGCGTGCGAACACAAACACAAGCAGGCCAATCAGCACCATGCCCGCAAGCGCACAGGCGGCAATGAGTTTTTTTCGGGTAGAAATTTGAGTCAATGAAAACACTCCTCTGTGTAAAATATGATTATGCGTACAAAACGCCATCGTTTAAATGCACGATTCTGCGCCCGTTTTTTGCTACGCTTTCATCGTGGGTAATTTGCACAATGGTGTTGCCCGCGCGGTTCAGCTCTTTAAAAAGGTGTAAAATCTCTTTGCCTGTGGCGGCGTCAAGCGCACCGGTCGGCTCATCGGCGAGCAAAAGCGACGGCTGCGTCACGAGCGCCCGCGCGATGGCCACACGCTGTTGCTGTCCGCCCGAAAGTTCCTGCGGGCGGTGCGTGCTGCGCGTGTCCATGCCAACGTGCAGAATGCTCTCCTGTGCAAGCGGCAGCGCTTCCTCGGTGGAAAGCCCACGGATGAGCAGCGGCATCATCACGTTTTTCAGCACCGTATACTGCGGCAGCAAGTGATATTTTTGAAAAACAAATCCGATTTTGCGGTTGCGCAACGCCGCGAGTTCTGCCTCGGTGCACGCCGCCACATCTTGCCCATCCAAAAAGTATGTGCCGCTGTCGGCGATGTCCATGCAGCCGATGAGATGCATCAGCGTCGATTTTCCCGAACCGGACGCGCCGAGAATCGACACAAAATCGCCTTGTGCCACCGTGAAAGTGATGTCTTTTAACACGTGCAGGCTGTTTTCGCCCATGTGGTATGCTTTGTTGATGTTTGTCAGCGCGAGCATTTGGTGCATAAAACGCACTCCTTTTTGTGATTGTGCCCTTAGTATAGCAAGCGACGCATAAAATCCGTGTAAAGAAAAATGCCCGATTGAAAGCCGGCCGTGACGTGCGCCAAAAAAAGTCGCAGCATCAAATAAATTTATTTTTAAGAAAAACCACAATCGACAGCTTTCACTGTATTTTGCGGCTTCTATTGCATATCTGCGTCCAATATTATATAATATACTTAATTATTATTTTATTTTTTATAATGCGCCCAAAAGTGAGGTGACGCAAACGGCATGAAACAGAAAAAACACTTGTTTTTGAAAAAGTGGCGCGCTTACGCCTTAGTTCTTGTCACCCTCTCTTTGCTGTGTGTGATGGTTGTGTTTTCGTGTGCGCGATATTATGTAAAACTGCGCGAAACCGTCGCCGCCGAAAGCGGAAGCTATTTACAGGAAATTTCGACACAAATTGCCACAAATGCCAGCAAAACCATCTCGAATAATTTTACAATTTTAGACACTGTATCGTCTATTTTTAAGAGTGTTTCTGTCAGCACCTTTGCGCAATTGGACACGATTGTCAAGGAGCAAAAAGAACACTGGAATTTTGAGCAGCTTTTATTGGTGGACGCCAAAGGCGTTGCCTACGATACGCGCGGACATGCCACGGCGCTCAAAAGTGACGCTTATTTGCAGGATGTGATTGTGAAGCGGCAGCGCTCGATGTCCACTTCACAACTGCTTGACGACACCGAATGTGTGGTTTTTGCCATTCCTGTGGATCAGCTTGTGATTGACGGCACCCCCATGATGGCGCTGATTGCCACCTATCAAGTGTCCACCTTTGACCGGATGCTCTCCATGACGGCGTTCAACGGCACCGGTTACGGCCACATCATTCGGCGCGACGGCACCGTTGTCATTCGTTCCAGTTCCTCTTATGCGCCACAAACAGGCTATAATATTCTCTCGTCTATCGCAGGCGCTCACTTTCCCGGCCAGGTGAAATCTGCCGCTGTGCTGTCGGATATCGCAAGCGGCCGCGCCGGCCAGACAGAGCTTGTTTTTAACGGTGTGTCGCTATATATGTCGTACACACCACTTGAAACACAGGAGTGGTGTCTGCTGACATTTGTACCGGTGGAAGTGGCCAATGCAAAATCCATTTTATTTTTCAAAATCACCCTGCTGCTTTGCGCGTTCATCACGCTTGCATTTGTGCTTTTGATTGCCGTCATTCTCTATACGGCTTATCGTCATCAGCGCAAACTGGAGCAGCTTGCATTTGTGGACCCTATCACCGGCGGGCACACCCTGCAATATTTTGAAACAAATGTCGCCGCGCTGCTCACAGCATCGTGTGCGCCGCAGTATGCCCTTGTATACACCAATATCAGCAAATTTAAAGTGCTGAACGAGCAGCTTGGCCGCACCGCCTGCGACGCTATTTTGCGCATGTTATCGGACAGTATGACGCAGGGGATTTGTGCAAATGAATGCGTCGGACGGCTTTTTGGCGACAATTTTTGCGTGTTGATTGTCTATGAAAATGAAGCGAAATTTGCACAGAGATTGATTGCGTGGAATGAGATTTACACACGCGCACAACATGAAATTGACACAGCTGCACAACATCCGTTTACACTTGAAATGGGCGTTTTTGTGATTGATGATGTCACATTGCCCTTGCCCGATATGATTGACCGTGCCAAGCTTGCCCTGCGTGAAACACCGCGTGCGGCGGGTGCGCTGTTACACTACACCATTTATGACGAAAAAGTGCGTCATCGGCTTCTGCGCGAAAAACATCTTGAGGACTGCATGGAACATGCGCTGCGCACGCACGAATTTGAAGTATATTTACAGCCGAAATATCGCATTGACACTGAAACCATCGGCGGGGCGGAGGCCCTTTCGCGCTGGAAAAGCCCTGTGGACGGCATGATTTATCCCGACGAATTTATTCCGCTGTTTGAGAAAAACGGCTTTATCATCAAACTTGATTTATGGGTGCTTGAGCAGGTTTGCAAAACGCTGCGCGCGTGGATTGACGCGGGACACACACCGCTGCGCATCTCGGTCAACTGCTCACGCATACATCTTAAAACGCCAAATTTTTTAAGCCAATATCGTATTATTTTAGAGCGCTATCACATTTCGCCGTCGCTGATTGAAATTGAATTGACCGAGAATGTGGTGTTTGAGGACGTGGTGCATTTGACGCGCACCATCGACGAAATTCACGCGCTCGGCCTGCACTGTTCTATGGACGATTTCGGCAGCGGATACTCGTCGCTCAACCTCATTCGCGATATCCCTGTCGATGTGCTCAAGCTCGACAAAGTGTTTTTCCGCAGCAGCAAAACCGACCTTGCCCGCACCGAATCCGTTGTGGGCAGCATCATCTCCATGGCGCGTGCGCTTTCGATGGAAACCGTCGCTGAGGGCGTGGAGGAGCGTGCGCAGGTGGAAATGCTGCAACGGCTTGGATGTGACCTCATTCAAGGATATTATTTTGCAAAACCGATGCCGATTTCTGATTTTGAAACACTTGCGTTTCAAACCGCCGTTGATTGAAGAAACCGTAGAATACGCAGCATAGGGAGGTGCTTCTCATGCCAAAAAACAACCGGTTGCTCGCAGCCGCTTCGGCGATGATTCTGGCGCTGTATCTCGTTGCGTGCGGCCAGATGAATGCGCCTGTTTCCGGTGATGTCATCACGCAAACCGTTTCTGAACAAGGCCGCATGCCCGTGACGGTGATGGTGAAAAATGCGTTTACCATCAACACATTCGAAAAAGCGGCAGAAGCGGCTTTTCCTGAACTTGACATCATTCAAGTGGGCAATCATTCGAGCAATATGGGCATTGACGAATATGAAAACCGACTTGCCCACGACGATATCACCGACATGGTGATGACGTGGCCATTGGACGTTGGCCGAGAATATTGGGACGAGCGTCTGATAGACCTGTCTGCGCAGCCGTTTACAAGCCGCTACAACACCGCACGGCTCGACAAGGTTTCGCAAAACGGCAAACTTTATTATCTGCCGGGCCCGTCACAAATACGCGGTATTGTGTATAATAAAACCTTATTTGCCGAAAACGGTTGGAAAGTACCCACCGATTTTGACGGTTTTGTTGCGCTGTGTGAAAAAATTGAGGCGAGCGGAATTCGCGCCTTGCAACTTGGCCTTGCCAATGAAGAAGTGCTTGACACGGCCTTTGTGGGATATGGTCTTTCCGCTTGTTTCAGCACGCCCGCTGACGCGCAGTGGCTTGAGAATTATAACGATGGCAAAGGACATTTTGCAGCGCATTTTGCCCCTGCACTCGACACATTTCAAACCTTGATTGACCATAAAATATTGCAGCCGAACGATTTGAAAATCACCTATGCCGACCGCGAATTTATGCTGTTTAACCGCCAATGCGCCATGGTGGAAGACTCTACCTTGCTTGCGCGCAGAGGGCCAAGTTTCAATGGTTCAACCGATGAATTTGGCTTGATGCCGTTTTTTAATCCCGGTGAAAACGGCGACTGGGCGCGGCTTTATCCTGTGTGCTATATTGGTTTAAGCAATCATTTGGAAGAGCCCGCCAACAAAGAAAAATATGACCTTATTTTGCGTTTGATGGACTATATCAGCACGCCGGAAGGACAGCTTGCGCTCGCGGGCGACACCGGCGGCATGTATTCAAGCCTTGGCGGTATGCCGCCGCCTGACATTCCCGAAATTGCAGACATTCGCCCCGCACTCGAACATGGGCGGTGCACCGTGTTTCCCACCTTCAACAATGCACAAGCTGCTTTGCGCAAGGGCCTTACCGGCATGGTGGCGGGCACGCTGTGTGCCGATGAGGTGGGGCAGATGGTGGACGCGCAAAACACAGCGCCGGTTTTTGTTGTGCTCCCTCCTGTTTTAGGCTATGCGACGCAAGATTTTTCGCTGACGGAAACCGGAAATTTCATCGCGGACGCCATGCGAAACGAGAGCGGCTGCGACATTGCGCTGATACTTGACAATGGCAAAGACGGCAAAACAAATGGCAAAGGCATCTGTGGCAAATTCTATTCCGGCGACATTACGGCGACGGATTTGATGCGAATTGCACCCGATTTTCGACAGGGAGAACGCGGCACGCTGTGGAAAACGACCATGACCGGCGCCGATTTGCTGTATACACTTGAATATGCCGTTCCGGTGGAGAACAACAGCGCCGGTTGGTTTTATTATTTTTCCGGCCTGCGCATGGCCTACGCGCCCGCGGCAAAGCCCGGCACGCGCATTCAAAACATCACCGACGCCGACGGAAAAGCCATTGACCCGCAGCGGCTGTATTCCGTTGCCGTGATGGACCAAAGCGTGCCGGAAAAGTGCATCACATCATGTGAAAAAACCGATATTCTCATTCGTGATATTGTAACGCGCGCCCTCGCAGAAGGCGACATTACGCCGAGCGGTGACGGTCGTTTTACCGTTGCTGCACCCCAATAAAAAACAAACAGCCGCCCCATCACATCGGGGCGGCTGTTTTGTGCAAAAAGGCACAAAAGCGCGGCGCTGTCGGCCAAATCACCGCGCAAAATACTCGTTGCTGCGTGCATAATAGAAAATATACTGCTGTATCACACCGGCATATCCGCTGTATCGTTCGAGCGGGAAAACGCCGCCGTATTCCGCGTCAATCATGCGGTTGATCCACACGTCCCGCGGGAAAGACGCAATGCGGTAAAACCCGAACAGCATCACACAATTGGCCACTTTCGGGCCGACGCCCGGCACGGTCAGCAAAAGCTGATACAGAGATTCATCGTCCATTTTTTGCGCTGCATTTAAATCAAGTACACCGCTTGCCACCATTTTTGCGGCGGTTTGTACATAGGGCGCACGATAGCCGAGCGCACACGCACGCAAGGTGTCGACGCTTTGCGCCGCAAGCGCCTGCGGTGTCGGAAATGCAAAAGCGCTCTCCTCTGCCGGTTCAATCGGACGGCCGAATTGCGTGCACAGCGTTTCCACACATTGCTTGATGGCGGGAATATTCTTGCGCTGTGAAATGATAAAAGTAATCAACATTTCAAACGCGTCCTGTCGTAAAATGCGCATGCCTTTGCCATATTGCACCGCATTCTGCAAAAAAATATCGTCCGGTGCGGCACTGCGCACAAAAACGCTGTAATCGGTGTCAAAATCGAAATACGGCTGCCAAATTGCGGCAAAATCGTGCGCGTTGCAATCGAGCACACACGTGTTTTCATCCGGCTGCGAAAGGTGCAACACTTTATTTTTAGCGATAACGCGATATTCTTGTTCCGAAATTTTATGAAAGCGAAAACACTGTCCGCTGTTGGCGATGGTTTTGATGTCGAAATTATTTTGTGTGATATGCATGGTTTCGCCTCATTTCTGCAATGCCTCTATTATAAGCGCAAAGTGATGCAAGCGCAATATTTTTGCTTGTTAATAAAATATCATTCTATCTCTTGCTTTCATGCGCAAAAATGTTTATAATAGATGTAGTATGTATGGGCACAGCCCGCGTATTTGACCTATAAAATTTGTCTATTAGGAAAGGAAGTATTCTCATGAGCTCACTTGGCAAAAAGACAGTTGAAGATATTGACGTAAAAGGCAAAAACGTACTGGTACGTTGCGACTTTAACGTTCCGATGAAAGATGGCGTTATCACAAACGATAACCGCATCGTCGCCGCACTTCCCACCATCAAAAAATTGATTGCGAGCGGTGGCCGCGTCATTCTTTGCAGCCATCTCGGCAAACCCAAAAATGGCCCTGAAGAAAAATTCAGCCTTGCGCCGGTTGCCGTGCGCCTTGGCGAATTGCTTGGCAAAGCAGTCACTTTCGCAAACGACGACGCCGTGGTCGGCGAAAATGCCAAAGCCGCTGTGGCAGCCATGCAGGACGGCGATGTTGTTTTGCTGCAAAACACACGTTTCCGCAAAGAAGAAACCAAAAATGAGCCGGCGTTCAGCAAAGAACTTGCCAGCCTTGCCACCGTTTATGTCGATGACGCGTTTGGTTCTGCACATCGCGCACACTGCTCCACCGTCGGTGTGACTGAATTTATCAAAGACACCGCCGTCGGCTATTTGATGGGCAAAGAAATTGAATATCTCGGTAACGCGGTCAACGCGCCCGTGCGTCCGTTCGTTGCCATTCTCGGCGGCGCAAAAGTGGCCGATAAACTGAATGTCATTGAAAATCTGCTGAGCAAAGTGGACACGCTGATTATCGGCGGCGGCATGGCCTACACCTTCCTCAAAGCACAAGGGTGCGAAGTGGGCAACAGCCTTGTTGACAATGAAAAAATCGACTATTGCGGCGAAATGCTCAAAAAGGCAAAAGAAAAAGGCGTCAATCTTTTGCTGCCGGTTGACACCGTCGTGTGTGCGTCTTTCCCTGACCCCATCGACGGCGAAATTGCCGTGGAATATGTCGATTCCAACAAAATCCCCGCAGACAAAATGGGTCTTGACATCGGCCCCAAAACACAGGAGATTTTTGCCAAAGCCGTTCACGAAGCCAAAACAGTGGTGTGGAATGGCCCAATGGGCGTGTTTGAAAATCCGGTGCTTGCAGCCGGCACAAAAGCCGTTGCCAAAGCAATGGCCGAAACAGATGCCACCACCGTTATTGGCGGCGGCGACTCGGCCGCGGCTGTCATGCAGCTTGGCTATGCCGATAAAATGACCCATATTTCGACAGGCGGCGGTGCTTCTCTTGAATATCTTGAGGGCAAAGTTTTGCCGGGTATCGACTGCATCGCAAACTCGTAATTGACAAAACAGGGGCGGCTTTTCTGCCCGCCCCTGTTTTTTTAAATTGATAGAATTGAGGAATAAATTATGAATAAAGCAACACGCAAAGCCGTCATCGCCGGCAACTGGAAAATGAACAAAACCGCCACCGAAACCGCCGCTCTGCTCACCGAAATGAAAGAGGCCGTCAAGGGCGCAAACTGTGACGTTGTGATTTGTGCACCGTTCACAAGCCTTGTTTCAGCGCTTGAAACCTGCAAAGGCAGCAACATTGCCATCGGTGCAGAGAATGTTCACTTTGAAAAAAGCGGCGCATTCACGGGCGAAATTTCAGCGGATATGCTTGTAGACCTCGGCGTAAAATATGTCATCACCGGCCACAGCGAGCGCCGTCAATATTTTGCCGAAACCGACGAAACCGTCAACAAACGCACCAAAGCCGCGCTTGCCGCCGGTTTGACCGTCATTGTGTGCGTGGGCGAAAGCCTTGCGCAGCGCGAACAGGGCGTCACCGAAGAACTCGTGCGTCTGCAAACCAAAATCGCCCTTGGCGGCGTGAGTGCAGACGAAATGAAACGTATCATCATTGCTTATGAGCCGGTTTGGGCCATTGGCACAGGCCGCACGGCAACCTCGGAGCAGGCACAGGAAGTTTGCAAAGCCATTCGCACCGTTGTGGGCGAATTGTATGGCAATGACGTTGCCGAAGCCACCACCGTGCAGTACGGCGGCAGCATGAATGCCGCCAATGCCGACGAATTGCTCGGCAAAGTGGACGTGGACGGCGGCCTTATCGGCGGCGCAAGCCTCAAACCCGCTGATTTTGCAGCCATTGTCAACGCCGCAAGCAAATAATCACAACCGAAGGAGGATTTATGAAACCTTTACTCTTATGCATTCTTGACGGCTTCGGCTGGATTCCGAATGAGCCGTATGGCAACGCAATTATCGCCGCAAAAACGCCCCATATCGACAATCTTTTTGCCAAATATCCGCACACCACCATCGGTGCATCCGGCATGGATGTCGGTTTGCCGAACGGCCAGATGGGCAACAGCGAAGTGGGACACACCAACATCGGCGCAGGCCGCATTGTGTATCAAGAATTGACGCGCATCACAAAATCAATTGCAGACCGCGACTTTTTTGAAAACGAAGCATTGCTCAACGCTGCAAATGCCGCCGTGCAAAACGGCAAAGCGCTGCATCTTGTCGGCCTTTTGTCAAACGGCGGCGTCCACAGCCACAACAGCCATTTGTATGGCCTTTTGGCGCTTGCCAAAAAAGCCGGCGTGCAAAACGTGTATGTGCACGCCATCATGGACGGCCGCGACGTGCCGCCCGATTCCGGCAAAGGTTTTATCATCGAGCTGGAAGAAAAAATGAAAGAAATCGGCATTGGCAAAATTGCCACCATCACCGGCCGCTATTATGCGATGGATCGCGACAATCGTTGGGATCGTGTGGAAAAAGCATACGCCGCCATGGTGTATGGCGAGGGCAATTACGGCGATGCCGCCGACGTGATGGCAAAAAGCTATGCCGAGGGCGTAACGGACGAATTTGTCATCCCGACCGTCACCTGTGAGGGCGGCCGAATTTCCGCAAACGACAGCGTGATTTTCTTCAACTTCCGCCCCGACCGTGCACGTGAAATTACACGCACGTTTGTCGACGACAATTTTGACGGTTTTGTACGCAAAAACGGACGTTTTCCGCTGCATTATGTCTGCATGACGCAGTATGATGTCACGATGCCGAACGTGTCGGTGGCATTCAAACCGCAAAGCCTTGACAATGTGATGGGTGCCTATCTTGCAAGCAACGGCAAAACACAACTTCGCATTGCAGAAACCGAAAAATATGCACATGTCACGTTCTTTTTCAACGGCGGTGTCGAAGCGCCGTTCGAGGGAGAGGATCGCGCACTCGTGTCCAGCCCCAAAGTGGCCACCTATGATTTGCAGCCCGAAATGAGCGCAAACGGCGTGGCGGACGAGTGCGTCAAACGCATTGAGAGCGACCGATATGACGTGATTATTTTAAACTTTGCCAACTGCGACATGGTGGGACACACCGGCGTGTTTGACGCGGCCGTGAAGGCTGTGGAAACCGTTGATGCGTGCGCCGGCCGCGTGATTGACGCTGTGCTTGCCAAAGGCGGCGCGGTGCTGCTCACAGCCGACCACGGCAATGCCGATAAGATGTATGACCCCGACCCCGCACATCCCTTTACCGCACACACCACAAATCCGGTGCCGTTCCTTGTGGCCGGCCTTGGCGATGTGGCATTGCGCGAGGGCGGCGTACTCGCGGACATCGCCCCGACCATGCTTGAAATTCTCGGTTTACCCAAGCCGAAAGAGATGACCGGCACGCCGATTATCACAGCATAAAACATTCCTTAAAACAGAAAGAGCCTCCCCTGCTTTGATGCATGGGGAGGCTCTTTTTTGGTGCAAATCGTTTAGTCGGGAATATATTCCGCAATCTCCTCTAATTTGCAATTTAAAATGGCGCACAGCTTATTCAAAGTTTTTGTTTCCATGTTGTCATTTGCTTTGAGCCGCCGAATGGTTTTGCTGTCGATGCCGCATTTTTCGCGCAACTGATAGGTGGATATCTGCTTCTTTTCCATGATATTCCATAATTTATCGAATTTTATCATAAAAATCCCCATACAATCACGATGATTTTCCGCCGCGTCGCATCTGATTTAATACGCTTTTCCCCACACCACCATGTGTTTGGCTTTTTTGCCACAGCAAGGGCACACGTCGCTCAATTGTTCCTGTTCAAACGGAATGCAGCGACTGGAAACGCCCGCTTTTTCTTTCATCATTTCTTCGCATGCCAAATCGCCGCACCACATCGCCTTGATGTAGCAGTTGTCTCCGGCGGCAAGTTGCAGCACTTCCTCCATGTTTTTGGCGCTGAAAGTGCGGTTTGCACGGTTTTCGGCCGCGCGTGCATAGAGGTTTTTGCCAAGCGCGTCAAGCTGTGCGCAAATCACGTCGGCAAGCTCGGATAGCGGCGTGAAAAGCTTTTCTCTTGTGTCGCGGCGCACGAGGACGCACTGGTTGTTTGCGATGTCCTTGGGGCCGATTTCAAGGCGCAGCGGCACGCCTTTCATCTCCCACTGGCTGAATTTCCAGCCGGGTGAGTTGTCACTGGCGTCCACTTTGACACGGCAGAATTTTGACAGCTGTGCACGCAGCTCTTCCGCTTTTTCAAGCACACCGGGTTTGTGTGATGCCACAGGAATGATGACGACCTGCACGGGCGCGACGGCGGGCGGCAAAATTAAGCCCTCGTCATCGCCATGCGTCATGATAATGGCACCAATCAGGCGCGTGGACATACCCCAACTTGTTTGATACGGATATTGCAGCGTGTTGTCGCGACCTGTAAAGGTGACGTCAAACGCGCGTGAGAAGCCATCGCCAAAGTAGTGGCTCGTGCCGCTTTGCAATGCCTTGCCGTCGTGCATCATGGCCTCAATGCTATAAGTTGCCTCCGCGCCCGAAAATTTTTCTTTTTCGGTTTTGAGGCCTTTCAGCACCGGCATATTCAGCAAATTTTCGCAAAAATCGGCATACAGATTGAGCTGTTGCTCGGTTTCGGCAATCGCTTCTTCGGCGGTTTCGTGGATGGTGTGTCCCTCTTGCCACCAAAATTCACGCGTGCGCAAAAAAGGCCGCGTTGTTTTTTCCCAACGCATGACACTGCACCACTGGTTATATTTCATCGGCAATTCACGATAAGAGTGCAAAACATGGCTCCAATGGTCGCAAAACAGCGTTTCGCTTGTGGGACGCACGCACATGCGTTCTTCAAGTTCCTCGCCGCCGCCCATCGTGACCCACGCCACTTCCGGCGCAAAACCCGCCACATGGTCTTTTTCTTTTTGCAGCAAACTTTCGGGAATCAGCATCGGCATGGCGACGTTTTCATGGCCTGTTTCTTTAAAACGCGCGTCTAGCAAATGCATAATATTTTCCCAAATGGCATAGCCGTACGGACGAAGAATGGTACAGCCCTTGACCGTGGAATAATCGACAAGCTCTGCCTTGAGGCAGATGTCGGTATACCACTGGGCAAAATCTTCATTGATGGGCGTGATGGCTTCCACCATTTTTTTATTTTCGCTCATTTTTTCCTCCTAAATATGAAATAAACGCCCCACAAAATGGGGGCGCTTTTTTGACTGTGAAAATGCTTTACGAATTTTCTTCAATGTAGCGTACAATATCTCCCACGGTGTGGAAGCCTTCAATTTGGTCGTCCGGCACTTCAAGGCCAAATTCATCCTCGAGGCTCATGACTAAATCTACAATGTCAAGACTGTCTGCATCGAAATCTTCAATAATGTCAGAGTCCATTGTGACTTTGTCTTCTTCAAGATCCAACTGGTCGCAAATAATTTCGCGGATACGCTCAAAAACCATATTTATCCCTCCCGATATTTTGATATACTGCCGTGCAGTGAAAAGGGTCTATAAATTTTATATCCTGTTTTGCCATGATTGTCAAGCGGTTTTGAGAAAATAAATGCGTTCTGTGTACCCCTACACAAAATTACGCAAAAGTCCGGCGCGTTTTTGTAACCGCAAGTATGGTAAAATGCATTTTAATATGCTATTATAGTATGTATAATGTTTTATAAAAGTATAAAACGAAACGACAGCTTGTCTGTATACAGTAAAGGAGCAACACGATGTTAACAGCAATCACAGGAATTAACTGGGGCGATGAAGGCAAAGGCCGTATGGTCGATTTGCTCAGCGAAACATATGATATTGTGGTACGTTATCAAGGCGGCAACAACGCCGGACACACCGTAGTCAACGCGCGCGGCAAGTTTATTTTGAATCTGCTGCCCTCCGGCATTTTGCGTGAAAACGTCGTCAACGTCATGGGCAATGGCATGGTGATTGACCTTGAACATCTGGTGCATGAAATTGAAAAATTGCGCGCGGGCGGCATTGTCATCAACCCCGAACACCTCAAAATTTCTGACCGCGCCGTGATTTGTATGCCTTATCACAAACTGCTCGACTGCTATGAAGAAGACCGGCTTGCCGATGCAAAATATGGCTCTACCCGCCGCGGCATCGCGCCGGTTTATGGCGATAAATATATGAAAAAAGGCATCCGCATGGGCGATTTGTTCCATCCGGAAACACTCAAAAAGCGCGTGGAAGAACTGGTTGCGTTTAAAAATCTCACGATTGTCGGCGTGTATGGCAAAGAGCCGGTCAAGGCGGAGGATATGTGGACGTGGCTGTGCGAATTTGGCGATGTGCTAAAGCCGTACATCTGTGACGCGGGATTGTATCTTGACGCGGCCGCAAAAGCCGGCAAAAACATCATGTTTGAAGCACAGCTCGGCGCTTTGCGCGACATTGATTTCGGCATTTATCCGTTCACCTCCTCCTCGAACGTCATCGGCGCTTACGCACCTGTCGGCGCGGGCATCCCGAATCATAAAATCGACCTCAACATCGGCATCATGAAGGCCTATTCCTCCTGCGTGGGCGAGGGGCCGTTCACCTGCGAGCTGTTTGGCGAGGCCGCCGAAGAACTGCGCAATGCCGGCGGCGAATTTGGTGCGGCAACCGGCCGTCCGCGCCGTGTGGGGCCGTTTGATGTGGTGGCAAGCCGCTATGGCTGTCGCACACAGGGTGCCGACGAAATTGCGCTGACAAAGCTTGATATTCTTGACACGCTTGAGAATATCCCCGTCACCGTGGCGTATGAACTGGACGGAAAGCAGATTACCGATTTTCCGTACGGCGATGCGCTTGAGATTGCAAAGCCGGTCAACATCAGCATGAAAGGCTGGAAAAAAGACCTTTCCGGCTGCCGCAAAAAAGAAGATTTGCCGGCAGAAGCCGTTGCCTACATTGATTTTATTGAAAAAGCGGTCGGCGTGAAAATCAAATACGTTTCTGTCGGCGCAGAGCGCGACGCTTATATCGTATTATAGTTTGAGCAAAGGAGTACATTATGGCCATCACAAGTGCTTATTACGGACGCACGCAAGACGGGCGTGAAGTATACCAACACACCCTCGCCAACGAGGCCGGTCTGCGTGTTTGCGTCATAGAATACGGCTGTGCCATCACCAATATTTTTGTTGCGGATGCACAGGGCGAAGAACGCGATGTGGTGCTTGGCTACAACACGTTAGAGGATTATGAACTTGGCACGGCGTCGCTTGGCGCCTTTGTCGGGCGCGTTGCCAACCGCATTGAGGACGCCAAGTTTACCGTGGGTGGCAAGGCCTATACCTTGACACCCAACGACGGCAAAAACCATTTACACGGCATGTTGCAACACAAGGTGTTTGAATCGAAAATCGAGGACGACAAACTGGTGCTGCGCTATCACAGCCCAAACGGCGAGGAAGGGTTTCCCGGCAACCTTGATGTTGTGGTTACTTATTTGCTCACCGAAAGCGGCGCGCTCGTACTCGATTATGTCGCAAACACCGACGCTGCCACGATTGTCAACTTTACAAACCATAGCTATTTCAATTTAGAAGGGCAAGCAAGCGGCAGCATTGCCAACCAAACTTTGCAAATTGCGGCGAGCACTTTCACCGAGGGCAATGCCGAAACCTGCCCCACAGGCCGCATTTTACCCGTTGCCGGCACACCGTTTGACTTTACCACGCCGCAACCCATCGGCCTTGGCCTGCATGCCGACAATGCGCAAATTCAAATGGCAAGCGGCTATGACCACAACTTTGTGCTCGACAAAGAGCCGGGACGTTTGGCGCGCGTTGCCGTGGCGTATGCGGCAAAAACCGGCATCACGATGGAAACCTATACCACACAGCCGGGTTTGCAGCTTTACACCGCAAACTTTTTGGAGAACGATACACGCGCGGGCAAAACCGGCGGCGTGTATGGTAATTATCAAGCGTTTTGCCTTGAAACGCAGCATTTTCCCTGTGCACCGAGCCATCCCGACTTTCCGTCGATTGTGCTTTTGCCCGACGACGAATATCACGAAACCACCATTTATAAGTTTATGACGGAAGAAGCATAATGGCAAAACTGTATCAAAAATACAATCAAAACACCGGCAAACGCCTTGGCGCGCTTGCCGGTGTTTTGCTGTGCATTTTGCTGACTGCCGCGGCTGTTTTGTATGCCGTTTGCAATCCGGCGCTGTGGTGGCTTGCATTGCTCATGGGTCTATTGTGCCTTGTGTGCGGCATAAAATGTCTGCACAAAGCAAAAAGTTTGCACAGCGGTTTGCGCGGCGAAAAACAAGTGTCGGCGCTTTTGCGGCAAAATTTGCCTGCAAATTTTTGCGTGGTGGCAAATCCGGTGCTCATCATAAACGGGCAAACCGTGGAGCTTGACGCAGTTGTACTCAGCGCAAACGGCGTGTGCTTGGTGGAAACGAAAAACGTTGCGGGTACGCTTTCCGGCACAAAAACAGACGCTTTTTGGACGCAGACGCGCCTTGGTAAAGGCGGAAAACCGTTGACAAAACAGATGAAAAATCCTCTTTTGCAAAACGAACGGCAAGTGCGGCTTGTGACGCAGTGGCTTGCGCCTTTTGGCGCAATACGCGTTACCGGTTGTGTTTATTTTGCCAACTCGTATGTGCAGGTGGCACTGGCCGACCCGCGCATTTTCACCGGCGAAACCGCGCTTTTGCGGCATCTGCAAACGTCCAAAAAACCACCGCTCGACGCCAAAACAATCAAGGCAGTGACACGCGCTTTTCGCCGTGGAAAACTTCATTAAAACATTTTTTGCAATAATGGTTGACAAACAATACTATACGCTATATAATATTGTCAATGAAACCGAAACGGAGGACTGCCCTATGGCCTTTAACACAGGCGCGGCACTGATGGACGCGCTGGTACTCAGCGTTGTTTCCGATGAAAGTACCTATGGTTATAAAATCACACAAGACGTGCGCAGCGTGATGGACGTATCAGAAAGCACACTATACCCTGTTTTGCGGCGACTGCAAAAAAACGACTGTCTTGAAACATACGACCGCGAATTTGCCGGCCGCAATCGGCGTTATTACAGCATCACCACCCGTGGCTGCGAACAACTTGCGGAGTATCGCACGGATTGGAAAATTTATGAGCAAAAAATCAACAATATGTTGTTCGGAGGGATAGAGCATGAATAGAACGGAGTTTTTGGCGGCACTTGCGGCAAAGCTTGTGGATGTGACCGATGACGAGCGCGAGGAAGCCATTCAATATTACAATGAGTATCTGGATGAAGCCGGTTCTGAAAATGAGGAAAGCGCCATTGCGGAGCTTGGCACGCCGGAAAAAGTGGCGAATATCATCCGCGCAAATTGTGGATTTTCACTGAAATCCGCGCCAAAAGCGCCGACGCCTGAATTGACACTCGACGGCCCGCAGTATGACGCGCACACGCAAATGCCGCCTGTTGATGGCGCAGACAGCACAAGCAACGCAAACGCATCTGCACATACGCAAGCCGGCGGCGATTATGCCGATTCTGCTGCAAAGCGCACAAATGGCGACAACAGCAAGTTAATACTGATTGTATTATTAGTAGTTACATTTCCTGTTTGGATAGGAGCTTTGGGCGGATTATTCGGCATTGTGGTCGGCTTGATTGCCACAGTATTTGCGCTGATTTGTGCCGGTTTTGCCGTGCTGATTGCCGGCATTGTTGTATTTGTCTTTTCCATCGGCCAGCTCATCGCTGCCCCTGCAAACGGCCTCATCAGCATGGGTCTTGCGCTGCTTTGCATTGCGCTTGGCGCGTTGCTTAGCGCGGGCAGTTTGTGGTGCATCTTCAAGGGCGCACCCGTCGTCATTCGGGCGATTGTCAGCCTTGTGAATTCATTGCTCGGAAAGGTGAGGAATTTAAAATGAAAAACTTTTTGAAATTTCTTTTGGGGCTTGCCGGTTTTGCGTGTGTCGTGGGCATCGCAGTGTTGATTGTCGGCTTTTGCATGGGCGGGAAGCCTACCAATATCGGAATGCGCTGGAATGGCGGCCGTCCGCAGCTTGTGCATTCCGACTTTCACGACAATGCTCCGTCGCAAGACCATGCAAACGAATCTGCCGGCCGCAATCAAAACGCCATTCTTGGCCCTGTTGTAAGCGCCGCCACCAACGGCGACGTCACAAAAATTCGCGGTTTATCGCTTGATATCGATGCTGCCGCCGTCACCATCTCGCGCGGCGCAACCTACACACTCGCCGTTTCGGACAATACAAGCTATTCTGACCACATTGATGAGGACGGCATTTGGGAAATTGAAAGCGAAAATAATTTTTCAAGTGGCTTGAATGCGGACAGCGTTTTTCATATCACCGTGCCGGACGATGTGGTTTTGGACGAATTGGAACTTTCGCTCGACGCCGGCAACTTGACCGCGGACAATCTTGCCTGCAAAAAAGCCGACCTTGAAGTGGGTGGGGGCACGATGACGCTGACCGATTTTTCCTGCACAGACGGCGCACAGCTGAAAGTCGATGCCGGTTCGATTGACGCAGACGGCGCGCTCAGCGGCAAAACGCGCATCGACTGCGCGCTTGGCAAAGTGACGCTGAAAACGACACAGCCTGCCGATTATGGCTATGACATCGAGTGCGGTGTCGGCAGTGTGCACATCGGCGACAGCCATTACAGCGGCCTTGCCAAAGAAGTGGAACGCAACAAAAATGCCAAAGATTTTTACAAAATAGACTGCGGCATGGGACAAGTGAAAATTTCATTTGAATAAGGAGGATTTTAACATGGACGGAAAACGACTTTACAAATCAAAAGTAAACCGCATGGTATGCGGCGTATGCGGCGGCGTGGCCGAATATTTCGGTCTTGACCCCACCCTTGTGCGGCTCGGCTTTGTTGTGCTGTGCGCCTTTGCCGGCAGCGGCCTCCTTGCATACATCATTGCGGCAGTCATTATGCCCGAACCGCCGGCTGAATAAATCTTGATTGCATTGTAACAAGGGGCTGTTGCAGATATCCGCAACGCCCCCAAAAAAGCAAGGACGAAATTGATTCCCGTAAAGGGTTTCAATCTCGTCCTTTTTGCTGTAGAATTAACAAAGAAATATGAAAAAACTACAGTATAAAGAGTATATCGAAATTGTAGAAACAAGTCAACAGCTACGTTTCCGATATGACGAAAAGATTTACACCAAAGTCAGTGACACCATTCGGCAGGCAAGCGCCCAGTTAGAGGAGCTGGATTACACAGAGTTGTATCGCGCCTATTCGGAGGGAATCCGAAAATCGCAGGTCGAACCAAGGGTCATGTTCAAGATTTTGGTGTGTGCGTATCTAAAAGGGGTCTATTCAAGCCGCAAGATAGAAGAATTGTGCCGTGAGAACGTGCAATTCATTTGGCTGTTGGGGAGCCAGCGGTTCCCCGACCATTGCGCTATCGCCCGTTTTCGCAGTGGAAAAACAACGCAGCAAGCTATTGAGGGGCTGTTCTACCAGTATGCCGCCTTACTGGAGAAGCGCGGC
>JAVXRV010000018.1:0-22996 GCA_036643515.1 Ruthenibacterium sp. | reverse complement strand
GCGGCACCTCGCGTGCCCCGAGGGGTATTCTGGGTTCTCTTTTGGTGGCAAAAGAGAACCACGGCGTAGCCATTCGTATTCGCGCCGTATGCGCGCGGTGCAAAAGCACAAAGACAATGCAAAAGCACACAGCAGATGCATCATCTCAATCATCGGTAAAATAATGCGGATAAATCGTTTGCAAATTTTCCATATCATATAAAATCTGATTGACATGCTGCCCGACCAGTTTTTGCGCGGCAGCAATATCATGACGCGCAATGGCATCGAGCAAAAGACCATGCTCAGTCAACGTAAACGTCCAATCCGCCACAAACGCGGGCGTGTTGCGGTCATTGAGCGTGGTCAATTTCAAATAGGTAATGCGCTGATGATCTGCCTGCAGCGCATGAAACGCATCCCACGCAAGAAGCTGCCCACAGGCGGTGTACAGCATGCGATGCATGCGGGCATCCTCCTGTGAAAGCTGCGAAAGCTGCTGTGCCTCAAAATATTGGTGCTGCAACTGCAAACTTTCGCGCAGCGCCGCAAGCGTTTCCGGCGGCAAATTTTGGCATGCCTGTGTCACAACAGCACTTTCAAGCGCGTTGCGCATAAATAAAAACTGTTGAATGGTTTTGGAAGAAATGCGTGATACCGCGCTGCCTTTTTGCGGAAACACATCCACAAGTCCCTCATTTGCAAGCTTGAAAAGAGCGTCGCGCACCGGCTTGCGGCTGGTGGCAAATTGTGCGGCAAGCGCGTTTTCGCTCAACGCTTCGCCCGGCAGCCGCTCAAACTGTAAAATTTGACGATGCAGCGTATCATAAATAGAAATCCATGCAAACTCGTTTGTCTGCGTGCGCATTTTTGGCTCTTTCATGGCGTCCCTTTCCGTGTATCTCACAAATTTTAGGCAAAAACCGATGACCCACAGTGTTCCGTTTTGGGATTTCTGTGAGTCATCGGCTTTTTTAAAAAAACTATTTTGTGCCCGCTTTAAAAACTTCTACTTCGGTTTCATTGATGTCGCTTTTAAAGGTGTGGTCATCGCGATGCAAGTTGCCGCAAATGCAGTCCTCTGTGCCTTTTGCGTCAAGCGGCATATAGTAGCCGCACTGGGTGCAACGCACATAAAGGCCGGGTTTGCGCTTGAATGTTTTGCTCATAAAGCCGGTGGCTTTCGGGCCGTGGCCGACGTAGGCAAAATTCATTTTCGCTTTGAGGGCGTCTTGCTCCTCCTGTATTTTTTTTACGTCTTTATTCCAATTTTGCAGCATTTTTCATTCCGCTCCTTTGGCTTATTGTTCGACTTCGTCGAGCTTTTCCGTAATTTCTTCCACTTTTTCAGGGCTTTGCAATTCTGCCGCATCCGGTGCTGTTTCAAATTCGATGCTTGCCTGTGTTTCTTTCTCAGGCGCGCATACAAAGTAAATAACTGCCGCGAGCAATACAAATTTCACCACAAGCACCACAATGCCGTAAACCGGCGTTGCCACGAGTGCTTCGCCGAACATCGAAAGGCCGGCCATGATGATATTGAGCGCAATATCGTAATAAACTGCTGTTGCCAAGGTGTAAAGCACCGCGCCGGCAACGAGTTTTTTCTTGAACGAACATGTGTCGCCTTCGCCCGCGGCCAATTTGATGGCAACGATTGCAAACGCAATCACAGCGCCGATTTCAATAAACATCGACACAGCAACGCTTGTGATGGCAGCATTGTTGACGACGTAACGCACGACAAAAAGCTGTAAAACGAACAGGACTGTGCATAAAGTTGTAGCGATTTTTTGATTTTTTTTCATTTCATTACCCTCTTATATAAATTATGCGGCTATTCCGCATCGGTATCTGTTTCTTTCGCGCTCTCGGCTTCTTCTTTTTCAAGCGCGGCAATTTCTTCCGCCGACAATTCCTCGGCTTCGGCATCTTCTTCCGGCTTTGCCACTTCCACGTCGTCGGCATGTTCTGTGCGTGCCACCGTCACAACGCGGTCGGTTTCGCCAAGACGCATCACGCGCACACCACTGCCATATCGGCTTTGGGTGTTGATATCCGACACATGCATGCGGATGATGATGCCCTCCATGCTGATGAGAATGATGTCGTCGCTCTCGTCAATGACTTTGAGGCCGGCCACATGGCCTTTTTTGCCGTAGTTGCGGATGCCCTTGCCGCCGCGATATTGAATGCGGTAATCGGCGGCATTTGTGCGGCGGCCTTTGCCTTCTTCGGTCACGGTCAGCACGGTGGCGTCATCGCGCAACACACCGCACCCAACCACGATATCATCGTCCACAAGGCGGATGGCACGTACGCCGATGGCACTGCGGCCGACGACGCGTGCGTCACTTTCGGCAAAACGAATGGCGACACCGCCGCGTGTTGCGACAATGAGCTCGTCTTCGCCGGTTGTAATGCGCGTCCATGCCAGTGCATCGCCCTCGTTGAGGTTGATGGCAATGAGGCCGTTTTTGCGGATATTATCAAACTGCGACAGCGGTGTGCGCTTGATAATGCCCTTTTTGGTAATCATCACGAGATAACCCGTTGTTTTTTCCGTGCCCTCGCCGTCTGCCACGCGCAACATGCTCGTCACTTGCTCGTCGTTTTGCAGCGGCAGCAGATTGATGATATTCACGCCGCGGCTTGTGCGACTGCCCTCGTAAATTTGATAGCCTTTGAGGCGGTAAATGCGGCCTTGGTCGGTGACAAAAAGAATATAATCGTGCGTAGATGCGACGAATAATTCTTCCACGAAATCTTCGTCCTTGCGCGAAAGTGCCGTGATGCCGCGTCCGCCGCGCTTTTGTGCGGTGTAGGTGTCGGTGGTTTGACGTTTGATGTAGCCCGAATGGGTCAGCGTGAACACGCATTCCTCAACCGGAATCAAATCCTCAATGTCCACTTCGCCCGAAACGTGGGCAATTTCGGTGCGGCGATCGTCGCCATATTTAGCGCGCATCTCGTTCAGTTCTTTTTCAATAATACTAAAAACACGCGCGTCATCGTTCAAAGTTGCTTTCCAATCGGCAATTTTTGTGTTCAAATCGCCCAGTTCGTTTTCAATTTTGAGGATTTCGAGGCCGGCGAGTTGTCCCAAACGGAACGCCACAATCGCGCCCGCCTGCAAATCGTCGAAATCAAATCTATCCATAATCGCCTGTTTGGCTTCTGCCTGCCCGCCTTTGCAGGCGCGGATGGTGGCGATAATTTCATCTAAAATATCGGTGGCACGTTTTAAACCGTCTAAAATATGTGCGCGCTCCTCGGCTTTGCGCAAGTCGTAAGCCGTTCTGCGGCACACCACTTCTTGCTGAAATTCGAGATATTTCACAAGCATATCTTTGAGCGTCATGACTTTCGGGATGCCGTGGTCGAGCGCAAGCATGATGACACCGAATGTGTCTTGCAGCTGTGTGTAGCGATAAAGCTGATTCAAAATCACCTGCGGGTTTGCGTCACGTTTGAGCTCAATCACCATACGCATACCGTTTCTGTTCGATTCATCGTTCAAATCGCTGATGCCCTCGATGCGTTTTTCTTTCACGAGGTCGGCGATGCTTTCGAGCAGACGCGCTTTGTTGACAAGGTACGGAATTTCCGTCACGATGATTTGGAAACGGCCGTTTGATTTTTCTTCAATTTCGGCGCGGCCACGCAGATAAATTTTGCCGCGGCCTGTGGCATAAGCGGCGCGAATGCCGCTGCGTCCCATGATGATGCCGCCGGTCGGGAAATCCGGCCCTTTGATATGCTCCATAATATCGGAAAGTTCGGCGTCCGGCTCGTGAATCAAAAGCACGAGTGCGTCCACCACTTCGCAAATATTATGCGGCGGAATATTCGTGGCCATGCCGACTGCGATGCCGGATGAACCGTTCAGTAAAAGGTTCGGCACGCGTGAGGGCAGCACCGTCGGCTCCATCAAACGCTCGTCGTAGTTTGGCGCAAAATCGACAGTTTCTTTTTCAAGGTCACTGAGCAAATCGACGCCCATTTTGCTCATGCGTGCTTCTGTATAACGATAGGCGGCGGGCGGGTCACCGTCCACCGAACCAAAGTTTCCCTGTCCGTCCACAAGCGGATACCGCAAGCTGAAATCTTGCGCAAGACGCACCATCGCATCATATACGGACGAGTCGCCGTGCGGATGATACGAGCCGAGCACCGAACCGACCGTGTCAGCCGATTTGCGGTAAGCATGGTTCGGATCGTTGCCTTTTTCGTGCATTGTATATAAAATACGGCGATGTACCGGCTTTAAACCGTCACGTACATCCGGCAAAGCGCGCGCCGTAATCACCGACATCGAATAGTCGATAAACGCGCTCTCCATTTCTTCTGAAATATCGCGGACAATCAGTCTTGTCCCCTCGGTAATGGTATTGTCTATCATGCTTTCACCCATCTTTTTTCAGTTTTTTTGCGTTTCTGCGTCAAAAATACTGATTTTATTTAAACGTCAAGCGTTGCGTACTGCGCATTTTTCTCGATAAACGCTTTGCGCGGTTCCACTTTATCGCCCATCAAAATGGTAAACGTTTCGTCTGCCTGCATGGCATCGTCTACGGTAATCTGCACAATGACGCGGTTTTCGGGGTTCATTGTGGTTTCCCAAAGCTGTTCGGGGTTCATTTCGCCAAGGCCTTTGTAGCGGTTAATTTTCGCGCCCTGCCCCATTTCGAGGCTGAACTGCGTCATTTCGTTGTCGTTGTAGGCATATTTTACCTTTTGCCCTTTGGCAATTTTAAACAGCGGCGGCTGCGCAATATACACATGTCCGCCGTCAATCAGCGGGCGCATAAAGCGGAAGAAAAACGTCAAAAGCAATGTGCAGATATGGCTGCCGTCGACGTCGGCATCGGCCATGATAAACACTTTGTGGTAGCGCAAACGGCTGATGTCGAAATCTTCGCCAAGCCCGCAGCCGAGCGCCGTCACGACAGGTGTCATTTTTTCGTTGCCGTAAACCTTGTCAATGCGTGCTTTTTCAACGTTCAGCATCTTGCCCCACAGCGGCAAAATGGCCTGAATATTCGAGTCGCGTCCCATTTTTGCACTGCCGCCGGCGGAATCGCCTTCGACGATGTAAATTTCGGTTTTACTGGGGTCTTTTTCGCGACAATCGGCCAATTTTCCCGGCATACGGCTTGTTTCAAGCGCCGATTTGCGGCGCACAAGCTCTCTTGCGCGTTTTGCGGCTTCTCTTGCGCGTGCCGCTTGGTTTGCTTTTTCGAAAATAGCCTTGGCAACGCCCGGATTTTCCTCGAAAAATTCCTTCAATTTATCGTAAACCATGCCGCTCACAAGGCCGCGCACCTCGGTGTTGCCGAGTTTCGCTTTGGTCTGTCCTTCAAACTGCGCGTCGGTCAGCTTCACGCTGATGACCACCGTCAAACCCTCGCGCACGTCGGAGCCGGAAAGGTTGTCATCTTTGTCTTTCAAATAGCCTTTTTCGCGGCCAAAATCGTTAAACACGCGTGTCAGCGCACTTTTAAAACCTTCTTCATGCGTGCCGCCGTCCGGTGTATTGACGTTGTTCGCAAACGAAAGCATCAGTTCATTGTAGCTGTTGTTGTATTGCATGGCCACTTCGGCAATGGAATCGTTCAGCTTGCCTTTGAGATAAATCACGCTCGGATGCAGCACTTCCATCTGCCGTTTTTGATGAATATAATCCACAAAACTGCGAATGCCGCCCTCGTAACACATGCTCTCTTGCGCCGGAGTTTCCGCGCGCTCGTCGGTGAGCGTAATACGCACACCTGCGTTCAAAAACGCTTCTTCGCGCAAGCGCGTGAGCAAGGTGTCATAGTCGTAATGCAATTCTTCGAAAATTTCAAAATCCGGCTTAAAATTCACCGTAGTACCATTTGGTTCACTCGTTGCACCGAGCTTTTTCAGCGGCCCGTCCGCCACGCCGCGCTTGAAGCTTTGCTCATACGCAAAACCGTCTTTGCGCACGACGACCGTGAGCCATTCCGACAGCGCATTCACAACAGACGCGCCCACGCCGTGCAAGCCGCCCGCCACTTTGTAACCGGAATTGTCGCCGCCGAATTTGCCGCCCGCGTGCAAAATGGTAAACACCACCGTCACGGCCGGAATGCCGAGTTTCGGTTGAATGTCCACCGGAATGCCGCGGCCGTTGTCGACGACTTCAATGATGTTGTTTTCTTTGATTTTCACTTCAATATGATTACAAAAACCGGCGAGCGCTTCATCAATGGCGTTGTCTACAATTTCATACACCAGATGATGTAATCCGCGCGGCCCTGTGCTGCCGATATACATACCGGGACGTTTGCGCACAGCCTCCAGACCCTCCAGTACTTGAATCTGGCTGCCGTCATATTCATGTTGATTGTTTTGTTCTGCCATGTTTATTCTCCACTCATTTCTATTGTGCTTACTATTTTTCGACTGCGCTTTTTTAAAGTAGGTGTCGATATTTGGCTGATGTATACCGCTGCATTTTCGCCGACTGTCACGATAAAACTTTTCGGCAGTTCGGTCGAAACATTCACGACACTTCCCTTTTTTTCGGCGCGCGCTAAAAAATCGCGCGTATTTTTAGAAATAGAGGCTGTGTCCAAATCAAAAATACCTAAAATATCATGCGTGTGTATGATACTTTCTTGGCCAAGATGCAAATACATGATTATTCCTCACTGAGCACACCGCTGCGCATGCGGTATATTTTGCCGTTTGTTTTTGTGAACAGCGCCGCGTTGCAGGCCGTGACAATCGTTTGTTTGTCCTCCATGCGATTGAGCAAAAATTCTTGCCGCGTGTCGTCAAGTTCCGACAGAACATCGTCCAAAAGCATGATGGGATATTCGCCGGTGACGTGATACGCGCCGCTCGCCTCCGCCAATTTGAGCGCAAGCACCACGCTGCGCTGTTGTCCTTGGCTTGCGTACACTCTTGCGTCGCGGCCATCGATGGTGATTCTAAAATCTTCACGATGCGGGCCCGTAGTACAAAAACCTGCCGCAATATCGCGCTTTAATGATTTATGAAACGCGTTCATCATCGAATCTTCAAACGATGCCTCATATATCAAATTGATTTTCTCGCTCCCGCTTGAAATATTATCATAATTCCGAAAAATATCCTCGCGAATCATGTAGAGGTAATCCTGCCGTTTGAGGCTGATTTCGGTGCCGTAAAACGCGAGATCTTTGTTATAAATTTCAACGAGCGCGGGAAAGGTGCTGTTGACATAATAATTTTTCAGCGCCGCATTTTTTTGCGCCACAAGCCGCCCATAACGGCGCAGCAGCGGCAAATAACTCGGATAAATTTGGCATAGCGCCGCGTCCATAAAACGGCGGCGTTTTTCGGGGCTGCCTTTCACAAGGCCGAGATGCCCCGGCTCAAACACCACGGCCGTAAATTTGCCCGCAATGTTGTTGGCGCGGCCGAACCGTGCGCCGTTGATGCTTGCCGTGCGCGTGTAGGTGTCGGTTTCCTCTTTATTTTCAATGCCAATGCGAATCATCATTTCTTTTTCATATCCGGTCACAAGTCCTTCCACAAGGGAAGATTTTTCGTTTTCACGCACCATTTCTCTGTCTTTGGCGCCGCGAAAACTTTTGCTGCCGGTCAAGAGCCAAACACTCTCAAGCAAATTTGTTTTACCATGCCCGTTTTTGCCGCAAATGACAGTCAAGGTGGGGGACGGCTCAAAATGTGCAGATTCAATATTACGATAATTCGTAATATTCATTTCTTTCACTTTCACGCCTGTGCCACCTCAAGTGTTTCGTTTTGATAATTTACCACATCGCCCGCGCGAATTTTTTTGCCGCGCATCGTGCAAATTTCGCCGTTCACCGCAACAAGCTCGTCTAAAATTACATTTTTAGCCTCGCCGCCGGTGCTGCAAAGTCCCGCATATTTTAAAAGCGCTTCCAATTTGATAAATTCGGTATGAATTGTAATTGTCATTTGTTTCCCCTTTAATCGTTTTTAAAACGAACCGGCAGCACAAGAAATAAAAATTCGTTTCCGTCAACCGGCAGCACTTTCACAGGGGAGAGCGGGCCGTTGATTTCAAACACCACTTTGTCGCAGGAAGAATAACGCAAAGCATCGAGCAAATAGCGATTATTAAAGCCGATTTCTACAATTTCGCCCTCAATTTCGGCATCAATTTCATCCACCACTTTGCCCAGCGCCGTTTGGCAGCGCACGGTGACGTTTTGGTCGAATGTGATACGCAGCGGATTTTTCAGCCGCTCGGTGATGATGAGGCTTGCGCGCTCAATCGTATTGATAAAATCGCGCGTATCCACGATAACACGTGTTTTATATCCCTCCGGCACGACACGTTTGTAATCGAGAAAATCGCCTTCAATCAAACGGCTCATAATGGTATAAGTGCGCGTGCTGAACACCACATACCGGCGATTGGCCGCAATGTGCACAATTTCATCGTCGTCCGTAATCAGTTTTGTCAGTTCCGCAAGCGTTTTTTGCGGGATGATAATATTGATTTCTTTCGATGCTTTGATATTTTTTTCCATAATGGCCAAACGATAGCCGTCGAGTGCCACCACGGTCAAATGTTCCGGCTCAATGCAAAATAATTCGCCGGTATGCGCCGGTTTTTTATCGTCCTGTGACACCGCATAAAGCGTTGTATCAATGATTTCACGCAGTGTAGAGGCTTCCATATCCAGTGTATTTTCAGCGTCGGTGTTGGGCATTTCGGGAAAGTCGCCCGGATTCATGCCCGCGATATTATATTCTGTAATGCCGCCTTTGATGGTGGTTTCGTTGGTGGCGCTTGCATAAATTTCAATATCTTCACTGGTGGCGCGACGCAGCATATCGCCGAGCAATTTTGCGGATAAAACCACTTCGCCCGGCTCTTGTACGTTGGCTTCAACGGATGTGATAATGCCCATCTCAAGGTCATAGCCCGTGAGTGTGATTTGAAAGCCCTCGGCTTTGATGTGAATGCCCTCAAGCACCGGAATGGAGGAGCGCAGCGTCACGGCTCTTGACACGCCGGTGACGGCTTCACTCAGCAGTGTGCGGTTGCAGATTATTTTCATGGAAGCACCTCGTTTTTTTAAAAGTTAAGTGATAGCGTCATGTGATTTTAAATTGTAAAATATCTATATAAACAAGCTTTATACAAATATAAGAATAGCAGTAGTAGTAGGGGCTGTTGAAATGTTGAAAGACACGCGTTTGCCGCCGTGTGAAAGGGCAAATGCCTCTACAACCACGGCTGAAACTCTGTGGAATAAATGTTGAAAGAAAGCACGGATAAAAACTTTCCACAAAACGTGTTGAAAAACAATGTTGAAAGTTGAAAACTCTGTTGAAAATCTGCGCTTAAGAACTGCGGATATTTTTGATGATATCTTCAGTTGTTTCACGCATGCGACGGTCGGTATCAAGATTTTTTTGCACGTTGTTGATGGAGTATACCACTGTGGAATGGTCGCGGTTGCCAAACTCATGGCCGATATCCTCCATGCTGAGGCCTGTAATTTCGCGTATGATGTACATGCTCACCTTACGTGCCGCGGATACGTTTGCGCTCCTTGTAGGCCCACGCAGCATCTCTATGGTGGTGTTGTACGTGCGCGCCACTTCGGACAAGATTTTTTCCACCGTCACGGGCACCGGCTGTGTTTCGCTCAAAATATCTTTGATGGCGTTTTGCGCGGCCGCGATGGTCGGCTGAATGCCCTGTAAAATGCGCTGTGCGTTGAGCTTTTTCACAACACCTTCAAGCTGACGAATATTGCTTTTGACGCGATTGGCGATATACTCGGCGGTTTCGTCGGGCAAATCAAGGTCAATGAGGTCGGCCTTGCGGCGGATGATGGCAGCGCGCGTTTCAAAATCGGGCGGCTGAATATCGGCAATCAAACCCATTTCAAAGCGCGTGCGCAACCGCTCGTCCAAACTTTTGATTTCTTTCGGTGGCCGGTCGCTCGCAAGCACAATCTGCTTGCCGGCGTTATAAAGCGTGTTGAAAGTGTGGAAAAATTCTTCCTGCGTGGAAACTTTGCCGCCGATAAACTGAATGTCATCGACCAAAAGTACGTCTGCCGCACGATACCGCGCGCGCAGCTCGGGCATGGTGTTATCGTGAATGCCTGTGATGATTTCGTTGGTAAATTTTTCACAGGTGATATAAACGATATTGTAATTCGGGAAACTTTTGCGAATTTCGGCTTGAATGGCGCACAAAAGATGTGTTTTGCCAAGGCCGGAATCGCCCCAAATAAACAGGGGATTATACGCGCCGGAGGGGTTTGCGGCCACAGCCTGCGCGGCGGCATGGGCAAATTTATTGGTGGAACCGACAATAAAATTATCAAAGGTAAAAACAACACTGCCGGCATCTGTTTGAGAAACAACAGGCTCGTCGGCCTGTGTTACTTTTAAATCAATTTCAACTGCAAATCCAAGCAGCTCTTTAAAACCTTCTTTGAGCAGGTTGCAATAGCGCGCCTCCACAAGACCTTTTAAAAATTCTGAATGAATGCTGAGCGAAACGATATTATCATCAAACGAAACCGGCGCGATACCGTCGATAAAAAGGTTATAAGCGGCCGGTGCAAGACGTTCTTTGCAGTAGTCTTTCACGGCGGCAAAAACCTCGTCAAACGAATTCATAGCGATACAACAACTCCTAACAATAGTAGATTTATTATACCATAAAAGGCGAACAGAATCAAGAAATTACAGAACATTGCGGAACATATATATAATGTATTATATGCAAAAGCGCGATGCTCCTGCGCGTGCCGCAAGAACTTGCACAAAATCTCTCATAAAAAAAGATTGACAAAAGCCCCTTTCTTACGCTATACTCTTAAGTTGCAGGGTATTCCCCAAAAAAGGACACACCCTTGACAACAACCATCGAACCTCCACTAGATGTTGGGGTTTCACACGAGGAGAAACTTATGAAAAGAACTTTTCAACCTAAAAAATGTGCCCGCGCAAAAAAACATGGCTTTTTGTCCCGTGCAAAATCCGCCAATGGCCGCAAAGTTTTGGCCGCACGCCGCAGCAAAGGCAGAGCCAAACTGGCTGCTTAATTTTGCGTTTGTATTTTGTGTAAGCAGGCCACCCCAAAAGTGGCCTTTTTGCATTGCAATTTGATGTTCTGCCGGCAGCGAAAGGACTATCCATGCGCTATAAAACCCTCACGCGCAACAACGAATTTCAGCGCGCTTATACGCGCGGCAAATCGTATGTGCATCCGCAGGTGGTGCTTTATGTCAATAAAAATCGCCTTGGGTATACGCGTATTGGCATCACCGCCACAAAAAAAATAGGCAATGCCGTTACCCGCAACAGAGCGCGGCGCGTGATACGCGCGGCGCTATTTGCCGTACTTCCGCAAAATATCGGCGGATATGACCTTGTGTTTGTGGCACGCGGCCGCACACCAAAATGCAAAAGCACCGAGCTTGTAAGCAGCCTTGCAAAGCTTTTACACGATGCGGGACTGCGCAAATGATACGCAAACTCTTTATTTTTCCCATCAAGCTCTACCAAAAATTCATTTCTCCCATGCTCGGCAGCAATTGCCGGTTTTATCCCACTTGCTCTGCCTACGCGGTGCAGGCCATTGAAATTCACGGCGTGGTGAAAGGAATTTTGCTCGCGTCATGGCGCATTTTGCGCTGCAATCCGTTGTGCAAAGGCGGTGTGGATTATGTGCCGCCCAAGGGCAAATGGCGCAACGAACGCCATTCTGAATAAGCCTTCTAAATACGCACGCCGCGCAACGTGCGTCCCTCCTATAAATTTATAAATTTTCGCCCGGCGCGGGGCAGAAAAGGACAGGTCTATGTATATTTTAGCAACACCTCTCGGGTATATCATGGAATGGATTTACAAAGTCATTCCAAACTATGGCTGGGCGCTCATTTTGTTTACGATTCTGACAAAAGTGGCGATGTTCCCACTCTCCATCAAACAGCAAAAGAGCACAGCCAAAATGTCTGCCTATCAGCCCATGATCAAAGAAATTCAAGACAAATGGGCGAAAGACAAACAGCGCCAAAACGAAGAAATGATGAAGTTTCAACAGGAGGCCGGCTTATCCATGACGGCCGGCTGTCTGCCGATGGCCGTCAATATGTTGGTGCTTTTCGGCCTTATCTACGTGGTTTATCGTCCGTTGCAGTACATTTTACGCATTCCGGCCGATGCCATTGCCGCAGCGGTCAGCTTTGCGGGACTTCCGGCCACAGATCCGGCCATCCAAAATACATTGATGAATCTTGTGAAAGCGAATCCGACACAGTACGCCTCATTTTTTGGCGACAAACTGGTCGAAATCCAAAACTTTAACATGATGTTCTGCGGCATTGATTTGTCGCAAGTGCCGCAATGGGGCTTTAGTCTTTTGGCGATGATTTCGATTGTTCTGCCGGTTCTCTCCGTTGTCACGATGATTGCCTCGCAGATTATCACCATGAAAATGAGCGGACAGGAAATGCAGGGCGCCATGAAATGGATGCCGTGGATTATGAGCATTATGTTCGGTTATTTCTGCTTCACGGTGCCGGTCGGCTTTTCGCTGTACTACACAGCATCGAACGTATTGATGCTTGTACAGTCGATTATTTTACAAAAAATGTACAACCCCGAAAAAATAAAAGAACAAATTAAAGCGGATATCGAAGCAAAACGCGCCGAAAAGAAGAAGAAAAAACAAGTTGTGGTGCAAACAGACGACGGTAAAACGGTGGAAAAAGACGTCACCGAAGCCGAACTTGCCCGCATACGTCTTGCCAAAGCGCGTGCGCTTGACGAAGAACGATACAAAGATTAGATGCAGTGAGGAGTGAACCAAATGCGTGAAATCATTATGACGGGCAAAACCGTAGAAGAAGCAACCGCCGCCGCTCTTGCCGAAATTGGCCTTGCGGAGGACGAAGTAACCATTGAAATTATCGATTTGCCGCAGAAAAAATTATTCAGAACCATTCCCGCAAAAGTGAAAGTAACCTCGGATGCAGATGCGCAGGAAGCCGCGGACGCCGCCATCCTTGCAGCCGAAAAAGCAGAGAAACAAGCCGCCGCCTCGAAAGCCGCAAAACCGGCCGCTGCGCCGGTTGCCGTAAAACAGGACGCACCGGTTGCAAAACCCGCGCCGCAAAAAGAAACACCAGATTTTACTGAAAAACCCATCGATTTATCGGAAAATTTAAAAGCCAGAGAAGCCGTGGAATATCTTTCGGACATTTGCGCCAAAATGGGCGCTGCCGATTTGAGCATCACGGCGGTGTCGCAGGGCGAGGCCATCATCTTAAAGGTGGATGGCGAGGGCGCCGGCAATTTAATCGGGCATCGCGGCGAAGTGATGGAAGCGCTGAGCTACCTCACAGGCCTTGTGGCAAACCGCACAGGCGGCGATTATATCAAGGTCGGCCTCGATATCAACAATTACCGCTCCAAGCGTGAGAGCAACCTCACAGCGCTTGCCAAACGCATCGGCGCTAAAGTTGCCCAAACCGGCCGCAGCCACACGCTTGAGCCGATGAATCCGTATGAGCGCCGCATCATCCATTCCGCCATCGGCGAATTGGAGGGCGTCAAGAGCGAAAGCACGGGCGAGGGCGCAAATCGCCGCGTGGTGATTTCTTCCACCGGCGCAAACGCACAGGCCGGCGGCGACAGACCGTTCCGCCAAGCAGGCCGCAACCGTGCGCCGCGTGCACCGGGTGCACCGGTCGCGCTGCGCCCGAACACAAACAAACCGCACAGCGATGCACGTCCGCCGCGCAAAGAGGGCGAATATGCACCAAAAAGCAACGTGCCCGCGCGTAATTTTGCAGACAAACCGCGCGATGTGAACGCTGCGCCGATTGCGCCAAAACGCACAGAAACCATCCGCGACGGCGGCGATTTGCCACTGTACGGCAAAATTGAATTATAAGGTTAGGGAGAACAAGATGAAAGCCAGAATACCGAAACATCGCGAATTTGTCATCAGCCTTGCGGAAGATTATGCCGAAAAAGACGCGTGCTGGGCGAAATTGCAAGAGATTATGGACGCCTACAAAGCGCAGGGAAAATCGGTGTACACCGAAAGTTTTATTGAGGACAACGAGGAAAAAGTGAAGGCGCTGCAAAACGAATACACCTTTACGTATACCATCGAAGAAAAGTAGCATTCAGCCGAAAAAAGTCGCCATGAAGGCAAATTTGCACCCCTCGTGGCACACGCGTCTTGTTGTGTGCCGCGGGGGGTGTATGTGCATCATCATCCGATGCCACGTCATATTTTGAGAGGAAAAGAATGAACATGCGAAAAATTGCAACACAGTATCTCATGAAAAATCGTCTTTTGCACATCGATATGCTCGAAGCACTGCGCCGTGGCACAGCGTCGATTGTGGATGCGTCCGAGGACGGCGTTTTGCTTTGTGATATGAGCGGCGCGTATCTTCTTTCCGCAGCCACCGAAAAAGAGAGTGCGCGGCTGCTCGAACTTGTGCCGTCTGCCACTGTTTTTTCGGTGCATCAACGGTTTTCTTTGCAGCAAATTCAAGATAAATTTCATTTTAAAGACGTGAACCCCTGCGCACAGGCGGCCTATCTCGAAAAAGAGCCGCCCACATACGACGCGGAAAATATTCGCGTGCTCGACGACCGATATACCAATTTTGTGCATCAAAATTATCATGCCATGGAAGATTATGCCTATATTGCCGCACGCATTGCCGCCGGCGATTTGATTGGCGCGTTTGACGAGGATATTTTGATGGGTTTCATCGGGCGACACGTCGACGGCAGCATGGGTCTGCTTGAAATTTTGCCGCAATTTAGGCGGCGCGGGCTTGGCGTTGCGCTTGAACGTGCCGAAATTGCACGCGAAATAGCGCATGGCGACATTCCGTTTTGTCAGGTTTACTGCGACAACGAAGCCTCGCTGCGCCTACAACAAAAACTCGGCATGACTTTTGCGAACGAAACAATGTATCTGCTGTTTGCAGACTAAAGAAAAGAGAAAAACATGGAACACACGATTGCCGCGCTTGCAACACCCGCCGGCACAGGCGGCATTGCCGTGGTGCGCCTTTCGGGGCAAGATGCCTACGAGGTGGCCGCGCGCGTTTTTGTGCCGAAAAATAAAGCCAAAAAACTGGGCGCGCAAAGGGGATATACGGCGCTGTTCGGTCATTTTTGCGTGAATGATGTTCTTGCCGACGAAGTGGTGGCGCTGTGTTTTCGTGCGCCGCACAGTTACACGGGCGAGGACGTGGTGGAGCTTTCGTGTCACGGCGGCAGTGCCATCAGCGAACAATTGCTGCGCGCGTGCTATGCCGCGGGCGCAAAACCGGCCGACGCGGGCGAATTTACAAAACGTGCTTATTTGAATGGCCGCGTGTCGCTCACGCAGGCGGAGGCCGTGATGGAGCTGATTCAAGCGACCTCACAACAGGGCGCGGCGGCGGCGGCGGCCGGCATGGAAGGTGCGCTTTACGCAAAAATTAAAAGCGTGCAGCAACACTTGATTACCCTGTCGGGTCATCTTGCGGCATTCACCGATTATCCCGAGGAGGACGTGCCGGAATTGTCGCTCACGACGCTTTGCGACGGTTTGCAAGCCGACAAAATCGTGCTCGACACGCTGATTGCCGGTTACGACACGGGCGCCGTGCTGCGGCGCGGTGTGCAAACGGCGATTGTCGGCAGTCCGAATGTCGGAAAAAGCACGCTGCTCAATTTATTATCCGGTTTTTCACGCGCGATTGTCACACCGGTGGCCGGCACCACGCGCGACGTGGTGGAACAGGAAATTTCGCTTTCGGGCGTGCGTCTGCTGCTGGCCGATACCGCCGGTCTGCGCGAAACAGAAGATATTGTGGAGGCGGAGGGCATTCGCCGCACGCGGCAGCGTCTTGCAAGAGCGGGGCTTGTGCTTGCCGTGTTTGACGCGTCGCAACCTGTGAATGACGCGGATATTCGGCTTGCGCAAGAATGCGAAAATCGGCCTGCCATCGCGATTTTAAACAAAACAGATTTGCCGCAACAATTTTGTGCGGAAAAATTAGCGCCATATTTTTACAAAGTGCTTGCCATCAGCGCAAAAGATGCGGCATTTTTGCCACAGGTAGAGGCCGCGGTATTGCAGGCGTTGGGTGTTGCCAATTTGAGCACCGATGCGGCGCTGCTTGCCAACGAACGGCAGCTTGCGGCGGCAAAAGAGGCGCAGGCGTCGCTTGCGGACGCTATTGACGCGGTGCACGGCGGCTTTACGCTTGATGCCGCCGGTGTGTGCATGGACGACGCGTTGCGTGCACTTTATGCGCTGACAGGCGAAGATGCGAGCGAAGATGTCATCACGGAAGTATTTTCCAAATTTTGCGTTGGCAAATAGAAGAATGGGGAATGAAGTTGAATATTTTAGGCAGTTATGAAGTGATTGTCATTGGGGCAGGACATGCCGGCATTGAAGCCGCGCACGCCGCCGCCACACTTGGCGCAAAAACGGCATTGTTTACGCTTTCGCTCGACGGCATTGGCAATCTGCCGTGCAATCCGTCCATCGGCGGCACGGCAAAAGGCCATCTTGTGCGCGAGATTGACGCGCTCGGCGGTGTGATGGGACTTGCGGCAGATGCCACCTTTTTGCAAAGCAGAATGCTCAATCGCGGCAAAGGGCCGGCGGTGCACAGTCTGCGTGTGCAGACAGACCGCCGCCGCTATCACGCGTACATGAAGCAATTGCTCGAAAAAACCGAAAACTTAGAGCTGAAACAGGCCGAAATTACGGCCGTTGACATCAAAAACGGAGCCGTGTGCGGCGTTTATACAAATTTAAACGGGTATTACTGCACAAAAGAATTGATTATCGCCACAGGAACGTCGCTCGGCGGACGCATTTATGTGGGCGATGCCACCTATCAGAGCGGGCCCGACGGCCAACACGCGGCTTTGGCGCTGACGCAAAGTTTAAAAGAGGCAGGTGCACCGCTGCGCCGCTTTAAAACCGGCACGCCCGCGCGTGTCAACCGCCGCAGCATTGACTTTTCAAAACTCACGGTACAGCCGGGCGATGCCGACAGCGAAATGCAGCCGTTTTCGTTTTTGACCAAGGCCGAAATGCACAACAAAGTGGACTGCCACATCGCGTTTACCAACGCGCAAACGCACGCGATTATCAAAGAAAATCTGCACCGCTCGCCGCTGTATGGCGGCAAAATTGAGGGCATCGGCCCGCGCTATTGCCCAAGCATTGAGGACAAAGTGGTGCGCTTTGCCGACAAAGAACGGCACCAGATTTTTGTGGAACCATGCGGCGAAAACACCGATGAAATGTATCTGCAAGGCATGAGCAGCAGTTTGCCGGAAGATGTACAAAATGCGATGTATCGTACAATTATAGGCTTTGAAGCGCTTGAAATTATGCGTCCGGCCTATGCGATTGAATACGACTGCGTCGACCCGCTTGCACTGCAGGCGACGCTTGAATTTATCAGCATTCACGGCATATTCGGCGCCGGACAGTTCAACGGAACGTCAGGTTATGAAGAAGCCGCCGCACAAGGATTGCTTGCGGGCATCAACGCCGCGCGGCAGGCACAGGGCAAAGATTTAATCATTTTAAAGAGGCAGGAAAGCTACATCGGCACACTGGTGGACGACCTTGTGACGAAAGGCGTGCTTGACCCATACCGCATGATGACGAGCCGCAGCGAATACCGCCTATTTTTACGGCAGGACAACGCCGACGAACGGCTGACACCGCTCGGGCGCGAAATTGGCCTTGTGCAGGACGACCGATGGGCAGATTTTTGTCATCGCCGCACGGTAAAACAAGCTGAAATAGAACGTCTTTCCGTCACAAATATGCGCCCGACCGACGCAAACCCCATCTTGCTTGCCGCCGGAGAACAGGTGCTCACAAGCGGGGCAACGGCGGCCGATTTGCTGCGCCGTCCGCCCGTAAAATATGCGGAAATCGCGCCGATTATCGGCATAAATTACGAAATTACGCCGTTTATTGCCTATTGTATTGAAACCGAAATCAAATACGCGGGTTACATCAAGCGCCAACAAATCCAGATTAACGCGGTGAAACGGCAGGAAGAAGCCGTGATTCCACCGACGTTTGACTATGCGCCGCTGACCGGTTTGCGACTCGAAGCACGCGAAAAACTCGCGAAAATTCGTCCGATTTCGCTCGGACAAGCGGCACGCATACCGGGTGTCGGGCCCGCAGACATCGCCTGTCTTGCCGTAGCGCTCGCCAAAGAACGCGGAAAACATAAGGAGAAACAAGATGATTGACACGGCTCGCCTCATTGAAAAAGCCGCCGTTTACGGCATCGACGCTGCGCCGGCGGCCGAAAAACTGGCGCTCTATGCAAAAATTCTCGTGGAATATAATGAAAAAGTGAACCTCACGGCAATCACCGACCCTGTGGGCATTGAGGATAAGCATTTTATCGACAGTCTGCTGTTTGCCGCGCAGCCGGAAGTGGCGGGCAAGCTTGTGGATGTGGGCACAGGCGCGGGTTTTCCGGGCGTGGTGGCGAAAATTTTGAAGCCGGAACTGTCGCTCTCACTGCTTGAACCGACCGGAAAAAGAGTGGATTTTCTCAAATTTCTCTGTGCGGAACTGGACATCGAAGCCGAATTTGTGAAAGAACGCGCCGAAGAAGCCGCGCGCAAAGTGTGGCGCGAACAATTTGATGTGGCGACGGCACGCGCGGTGGCGGATTTGTCAATTTTAGCGGAGTATTGCTTGCCGCTTGTGAAAGTGGGCGGCATGTTTATTGCGCTGAAAGGCGCAAATGCCGTGCAGGAGGCAGAGGCCGCAAACGGCGCGGTGGCGAAGCTCGGCGGCAAATTTGTTACAAGTCGTGCCTTCACGTTGCCGGACGGCGCGGCACGCAACTTGATTATTTACAAAAAGATATCGCAAACTCCGTCCGTTTACCCCAGAAATGGCGGCAAAATCGCAAAAGCTCCGCTAAAGTGACACAGAATTGTCGCTTTTTGTAGATGGAAATAACTGGAAATTATGGCGCATTCATGTTAAACTTTGTCTTGCAGGACGAGAAAAGCATGGATGCGCTTCTTTTTGCGGCAAAGCTGTCGGGAAATAGCGCATTTGTGCTTCAAATGCAGCGGATTGCCACTACAATGGCAACGCTGTTATAAAATGCGGCAACGTCCCAAATCAGCCGCAGGAGGCAAAAGCATGAAAGAAAAATTGCAAGAGCACACAAAAGTGATGCTGATTCCCCTCGAAGACATTACACCGTCACCGTATCAGGCACGCACGGTGTTCGACACCGACGAAATCAAAAAGCTTGCCGTCAGTATTTTACAAAACGGCCTGTTGCAGCCTGTCAGCGTGCGCCCCACTGTGGACGGACGTTATCAGCTCATCGCCGGAGAACGGCGGCTGCGTGCGTGCCATATGGTGGGCATGGATCGCATTCCGGCCATCATTTACTTATTTGAGGACGAAAAAGCGGCAGCACTGAGCTTGCTTGAAAATTTGCAGCGCGAACAGCTCAACCCGTTTGAACAGGCGAGGGCACTGCGCGATTTGCTCAACTTGTGGAATTGTACGCAAGAAGCCGGTGCGCGGCGGCTCGGCATGGCACAGCCGACACTCGCGAATAAACTGCGTCTGCTGACCTTGAGCGAGGAGCAGGAGGTGCTGTGCTCCGGTGCGGGACTGACCGAGCGCCACGCGCGCGCGGTGCTGCGTTTGCCGACACCTGAAACACGCACAAAAGCATTGCAAATTGCGGTGGAGCGCCACTACAATGTTTTGCAAACCGAGGAATTGGTGCAGCGCATTTTAGAGGGACGCAAAAAGCCAAAACGCCGCATCATGGTGCGCGACGTGCGCATTTTTGTCAACACCATCAACCGCGCGGTGCAGATGATGACGGCGAGCGGCATTCCGGCAACGGCCGAAAAAACAGAGGACGAATCGTTTATTGAATATGTGGTGCGCATTCCGACGCATGCCGCCGAAATGCCGCAGCAAAAACAGGGCGCAAAAGGGAAGGGACCCAAAAAGCCGACCAAGCTCAGCGAACTGTAGCAGTGCGTCCCGCAAGGTAAAAGCAGCAAGGCCGTTCGCCATAAAGCCGTTTGACATCTAGAAGAATCAAATTTATGCGACGCACAGCTGTGAAGCAAGATACATGTCTGCAACATTAGAAATTATCTTCGAAAATCATCGCCACCCCATGTCAGCCTAGAGAATGTTCCACGTGGAACATTCTCTAGGCCTTTCTTTTTGCGAAAATTGTTCCACGTGGAACAATTCACGACCTTTTATGTCAAAAAAGCAGAATGATGCTTTCAAAAGCCTGTCGTTTGTGATATACTGAAATTATCGCAATGTGGTTTCACATTGCAATGGTGAATCGGCCTATGGTTGCACACAAAATTGCCCGTAAGGGGCGCTAGAGCCGTTTCACAAACTGTAAAAAGCATCTATTTCTCGTAAAACGGCTATATTCTATATAAACCATGAAACAGGAGGCACATTTTGGGCAAAGTAATTGCAATTGCAAATCAAAAAGGTGGTGTGGGCAAAACCACCACGGCCATCAACCTCGCTGCGGGCGTTGCGGCGCAGGGCAAAAGAGTGCTGATTGTGGATTTAGACCCGCAGGGCAACACCACAAGCGGCTTTGGCGTGGCAAAACGCAGCGTAGAAGTCAGCGTTTATCCGCTGCTTCTCGGCGAATCCCACGCCATCGACGCCATCATTCACACGCCGTATCGGGTCGATTTAATTGCGTCCAACATCCAACTTTCGGGTGCGGGCATTGAACTTGTGTCGCTCGACCGCCGCGAAGCGCGTCTGCGTGAAGCGCTTGCGCCGGTGGTGAATGCATACGATTTCATCTTTATTGACTGCCCGCCGTCGCTCGATTTGCTCACATTAAACGGCCTTTGCGCCTGCGACACCATTTTGGTGCCGATTCAGTGCGAGTTTTTTGCCTTAGAAGGGCTTTCCGAGCTGATGAACACCGTGCGCACTGTCAAAAAAATGTACAATCCGTATCTTGAAATTGAGGGTGTATTGCTCACGATGTACGACGGCCGGCTCAATTTGACCTTGCAGGTGGTGCAGGAAGTGAAAAAGTATTTCGGCGACAAAGTGTATCAAACAACCATTCCGCGCAATGTGCGCCTGTCGGAGGCGCCCAGTTTCGGCGCGCCCATCAATTATTACGACCCCGCCAGCAAAGGCGCGGAAGCATATGCATATTTGGCGGCGGAAGTCGTTAAAAACAATCGGGAAAGGTAGGCGGCTATGACAATGAAAAAAGGCGGCCTCGGCAAAGGTCTTGGCTCTTTATTTGAAGAAACAGCCGGCACGACGGCCGGCAGCGACGGCATTGTGATGCTGCGTCTTGCCGAAGTGGAGCCGGATAAAGACCAGCCGCGCAAAAAGTTTGACAATGCGGCGCTGTCCGAGCTTGCCGCAAGCATCATGGAGCACGGCATTTTGCAGCCGATTGTGGTGCGTCCGTCGCCCGCCGGCGGCTATAAAATAGTGGCGGGGGAGCGGCGTTGGCGCGCGGCGCGTCTTGTGGGGCAAAGCGAAATACCGGCGCTCGTCAAAGAAATTTCAGACGATACGGCCATGGAAATTGCGCTGATTGAAAATTTGCAGCGCGAAGATTTAGACCCCGTGGAAGAAGCGCTCGGCTATAAACAATTGATGGAGCGCTGCAATTACACGCAGGAAACAGCGGCCGCCAAACTGGCCAAAAGCCGCAGTGCCGTCGCAAACAGCTTGCGGCTGCTCGGTCTACCGAAAAAAGCGCTTGAGGCACTGCGCGGCGGAACGCTGACGGTCGGCCATGCAAAAGTGATTTTATCTCTGCCAAATGCCACATTGCAGCAGCAAGCGGCCGATGAAATCATCGAAAAACAGCTCAACGTGCGGGAAGCGGAGGCGCTGTGCAAAAAAATGGCCAAAGAGCCGCGCCAAACGCATCCGGTGCGCCGTCCGGCATTTCCGAGTGAAGTGGAGCTCAGCCTCAAAGAAACGCTCGGCACCGAGGTTCGTGTGCAGTACAAAGGGGGAAAAGGCACAATGCAGGTTCATTTTTATTCGGATGAACAGCTCAAGGCCTTTGCAAATTTATTGGGAAGCTATAAAAAGGAGTCATAAACATGTTAGATATCAAATTTTTGCGCGAAAATCCGGAAATTGTCAAAGAAAACATCAAAAAGAAGTAGTCATTTTGAAAATTTTACTCATTTTAAGTTTTCTCAGCAAGGTAAATGGAAAGCCAATTTTACTAAAAATAAAATTTATTTATGATATAATAATGTGATTAAATTTATTTATAAGAATAAAACTATAGGAGGAATGGCTATGTTTACAAGTGAGGAGCTTTTAGTAATTAAAGATGCATTAAATATTGCTGACATGGAGTATATAAAGTTAATAGAGGAAAATAAAAATAGCAAAACTAGGTTAGTTGCATATAATAGAAAGCAAAAAAAATTATGGTTAGTTCAAAATAAATTAAGAAAGCTTATGAAAGAATAAGAAGGCTTTAACAAAAAATATTTTAAATACGAAAAAACCAATTACAATAATGTAATTGGTTTAATATTTGGTTGCGGGGGCAGGACTTGAACCTACGACCTTTGGGTTATGAGCCCAACGAGCTGCCAACTGCTCCACCCCGCGATATTATGTAATTAAGATTTAATATCTTTCCTACAATTAAAAGTATATGCTATTAATTAAAAAAGGTCAATGGTATTTAAATGGGAAAAGAATATTAAAAAAATTAATTTTGGGATATAATAGAAATTAATAAATATATAGAGGTGAAATAATGGCCAAAATTAATAGTAAAAACAATGATTTATTACATAATTCTAAACTCACAACTACGCCGAAAGTATATACTATTTTATTACACTTAGTAAATGATGGTAGAGAAGACTTAGCTCAAATAGTTAAAAGAGTAGATTACTTAATACTTTATACAACTAGATGCATAGC
>JAVXRV010000017.1:0-23245 GCA_036643515.1 Ruthenibacterium sp. | reverse complement strand
CCCGTTGCACCGGAAAATGCTTTGGCACACTCGGTGGCAAGGCGAATATCAAACGCGGTATTTTGTGGCATGGTGACACGTCCCTCCGATTTTTTTGTGAAAATTGGTAAATTTTTGTTCTATTTTTAAGATAGTACTAAAATAGGTCCTTGTCAAGGAAAAGACCGCAAAAAAGTGCCAAACTTCCTGTTTTTTTACAAGGCGGCACGGCAAGGATGCTGTATGATGATGCCATTGGATCGTCAACCATTTTATTTTAAAAGGAGTTTTACACATGAGTATTTTAAATGAGATTTCCGAAAATTTGCAGCGCGGCAAAGCCAAAATTGTCAAAGAGCTCGTTCAACAAGCCATCGACGCGGGGATTCCCGTCAAAGACATTCTCGAAGAAGGCCTTTTGTCCGGCATGAGCATCATCGGCGAAAAATTTAAAAACAACGAAGTGTTTGTGCCGGAAGTGCTTGTGGCCGCACGCGCCATGAACATGGGCGCTGCCTTGTTGAAACCGCTGCTTGCCGACGCCGGCGTTGTAGCAACCGGCAAGGTATGTATCGGCACCGTGAAGGGCGACTTGCACGACATCGGCAAAAACCTTGTGAAAATGATGATGGAGGGCAAAGGGCTTGAAGTGATTGACCTTGGCACCGACGTCACCCCCGAACAATACATCGATGCGGCTAAAAATCAAGGCTGCAAAATTATCTGCTGCTCCGCGTTGCTTACCACGACCATGGGCGTGATGGAGCAGGTGGTGAAAGCCGCCGAGGACGCCGGCATTCGCGACAGTGTGAAAATTATGGTGGGCGGCGCGCCGGTCACACAGGCATTCTGCACGCAAATTGGCGCAGACGCATACACCGCCGACGCAGCAAGTGCAGCCGACGAAGCTGTTGCACTTTGCGCGGCATGCTGAAGGAGTTTGACATATGACACCAAAAGAGCTGCTGTTTTCTTCCTTACGCCACGAAGTGACACCGCGCGCACCATGGGTGCCGTTTGCGGGCGTGCACGCGGGCAAACTGATTGGCGCGGATGCCACCGAAATTTTGACAAACGAAGATACGCTTGTAAAAGCCCTGCTTGAAGTGAACAAACTGTACAAGCCGGACGGGCAGCCCGTTGTATTTGATTTGCAGCTTGAAGCGGAAATTCTCGGCTGCAAACTTGTGTGGAGCGAAGATGGGCCACCGAGTGTGGCAAGCCATCCGCTGGCCGACACCATGACCGTGCCGTGCTATTGCACGCTGCCGCAAGCCGAAAACGGCCGTTTGCCCATGGTGCTGTCGGCCATGCGCCGCATGAAAGAAGCCGTTGGCGACACAACCGCGCTGTACGGCCTTATTTGCGGGCCATTCACACTGGCAAGCCACTTGCGCGGCAACGATATTTTCATGGATATGTTCGACGACGACGACTATGTGAAAGAATTGCTTGCCTACTGCACCGCATGCGGCAAACGCATGAGCGATTTGTTTATCGAGGCCGGCATGGACGTGATTGCCGTGGTGGACCCGCTTGTGTCGCAAATTTCCTCCGCACATTTTGAGGAGTTTTTGACAGAACCGTTCACCGATTTGTTTGCGCATATTCGTGAAAAAGGCGTATTTAGCTCGTTTTTTGTATGCGGTGACGCCACACGCAACATCGAAGTGATGTGTGAAACAAAACCGGATTCGATTTCCGTTGATGAAAACGTGGATATTTTCGCCGCAAAAGCCATCACCGACAAACATGACATTGTGATTGGCGGCAATATTCCGCTCACGTCCATCATGCTGCATGGCACACAACAGGACAATATGAAATATGTCGTTGACATGCTTGCAAAACTGCCTGAGGCCAAAAATTTTATCGTTGCGCCGGGCTGTGATATGCCCTATGCCGTGCCTGTGGAAAACACCATTGGCGTAACGCAGGCTGTTCTGCACACCGCCGAAACTGCCAAAATGGTGGAAAATTATGTGTCTGCCACCTTTGATATCGACGTAACACTGCCGGATTATGACAATCTGACAAAGCCGTTTGTGGAAGTGTTTACGCTTGATTCTGCCTCTTGCGCCGCCTGCACCTATATGCTGGGCGCAGCCGTGGTGGCAAAAGAAACGTTCGGCGACAAAATCGACATGATTGAATACAAATTCACCGTCAAAGAAAACATCGCACGCTGCATCAAAATGGGCGTGAAGAATTTGCCGTCTATTTATATTAACGGAAAACTTTGCTTTGCATCGTTGATTCCGAGCAAAGACGAACTGGAAAATGCCATTCGCGCTGTTTTATAGCGCCCGAAGGAGCAGCATGAAACTTTATTGCGTCACCGGTTTTCTCGGCGCGGGAAAAACTACTTTTTTGAAGAATTTTATCCGTTTATTTGCGCATCAAAAAATTTTTCTGCTCATCAATGAGTTTGGAAAAGTGGGCGTGGACGCCTCACTTTTGCGCGAAATGCACGCAACGCTTGCCGAAATTAACAACGGGTCTATCTTTTGTGCGTGTCGGCTTGACCAATTTGAAGCGGCGCTCAACGACGCGGTGCAGCAAAAGCCGGACGTGATTCTGGTGGAGGCGTCCGGCCTTGCCGACCCGAGCAATCTGCGCAAAGTGCTTGCGCATCCGGCATATTGTGCCATTGATTATCAAGGATGCGTGTGCCTTGCAGACGCTGTGCGCTTTGAAAAAGTGGTGAAAACGGCGCGTGTCTGCCCAAGACAGGTTGCCGTGAGCAGCCTTGCTTTGCTCAATAAAACGGATTTGTCCACACCGGAAGCTCTTGAAAACACAAAGCGGCTGATTTTGGAAATCAACCCCGCCATCGCCATTCAAACAACGACATTTGGCGCGTTTGATGCCGCGTGGATGCCGTTGATTTGCCCACAGGCCGCTGTGGAAGAAAGCGATTTCGGCGCGGACATCACACTGCAAAAAGCGTCTGTCACCATTGCAGACACCATGAATTGCACACAGCTACATAGTTTTCTCTCGATGTTGGCCGAGGACACCTATCGCATGAAAGGATTTGTGCGTTTGGGGCAGCAACATTATCTTGTGGACTGCGTTGGCCCCTTAATCCAGATTTTACCCTATGAAAAAGAGCGAAACGACGCGCTTGGCACGATTGTTTTGCTTGCGGGGCAAGGCATGCCGCTGCGCAAAAGTTTACAAAAAGCAATGGCATGGTACAGCGAATATACCAATGAGGAGCCAAAATGACACACGAAATTTTAAAACGCGCCGCGGCGGGCGAAACACTCAGTAAAGCGGATGCGTGCACACTTTTATCGTTTGCAATCGGCAGCAAAGACTATTACGATTTGCTGTATACCGCAAACGCCTACTCACGCGCGGCCTTTGACGGCCGCGGCGTGCTGTTTGCACAGATTGGTCTTGATGCGCAAAGCTGCCCTGTCAACTGCAAATTTTGCAGTTTATCACAGGATTTGCGTTGCGATTTGCCGGCGGAGATTAAATCCATTTCCGACACGGTGGAAGAAGCCAAGCTTCTTGCGCAAAGCGGCATTGAAGATTTGTTTTTGATGACGACGGCCGCGTTTCCGCAGGCAGAATTTTTGCAATATGGTCGCGCGGTGCGTGCTGTTTTGCCGCCTACCATGCGCATGGTGGCCAATGTGGGCGATTTTGATTTGGAATATGCCATGCAATTAAAAGCGGCCGGTTTTACGGGCGTGTATCATATTTGCCGTTTGCACGAAGGAATTGACACTTGCGCTGCACCAAAAACACGCGTCGACACCATGAATGCCGTGCGCGATGCCGGCCTTGAACTGTATTATTGCGTGGAGCCTATCGGCCCCGAACACACCGACGAGGAGCTTGCCGACGAGATGCTGCGCATCCGCGATTATCCGGTGGGCGTGATGGCCGTGATGAAACGCATTGCTGTGCCCGGCACTGCACTTGCACAAAACGGCGAAATTTCTGCCGCGCGTCTTGCGCAAATTTGCGCCGCCACCACACTCACCGCCCGCCCGAAACGCGCCATGGGTGTGCATGAGCCGGACGAATTTTGTTTGATGGCCGGTGCAAACCAAATTTACGCCGAGTGCGGGTGCAATCCGCGCGACCTCGCAAAAGACACCAAAAACGGGCGCGGATTTTCCACGGCAGACGCACGCGCCCTATTTGCAAAAGCAGAATGGAAATAACATGAATACAGAAGAAATGATTGCCACTACCCTGTCACTTGGCGCCGCGCATGCCGCGGTGCTGTCGGTCCAAGACATTCCGTTTGAACGCGAGTTTCGCAAAATGTGCGAACAAAACGCTTGCGGCATGTATGGAAAAAGTTGGATGTGCCCACCGTTTGTGGGCGAAATTGACACACTGATTGCACAGGCACAGCACTATCAAACGGCGCTTGTGTATCAAACCATCGGCACCCTTGAGGACAGCTATGACTTCGAGGGCATGATGGAGGCCGGCGCTAAAATGAACGCATTGACGCAAAAGCTGCGTGCTGCATTCGACGGTTCGCTTAAAAATGCACTGCATCTCGGTGCGGGCGGTTGCCGCGTTTGCGAAAAATGTGCCAAACGTGACGAAAAGCCTTGCCGTTTTCCCGAGCAGGCGCTGTCGTCGCTTGAGGCATATGGCATTTCGGTTTCACAACTTGCCGCGCTGTGCGACATGAAATACATCAACGGTCAAAACACAGTCACCTATTTTGGCGCAATTTTGTTTGATTGATTTGCGCGCATGGAGGGTTTTATGGCATATCTCACACTTGTTTCCGCACAGGAAACGCAAACTTTCTGCGTGGATGAAAACAGTTTACTCGCCGATGTGATTGGCATACACCATGCCCTTGCCATGCCGTGCGGCGGCAAAGGGCGCTGTGGCAAATGCCGTGTTATGGCAAGCGGGCGGCTCTCTTTGCCCACCGCCGAAGAACGCGCGGCATTGTCTGAACAGGAACTTACAAACGGCGTGCGGCTTGCCTGCTGCACGCGCGTTTTAGGTGATGCGCATGTCACATTATTTTCGGCTGAAACGCTCTCGCAAATTCGTGTGGAGGGCAATTTTTTGATGCCGCAAAATCCGCTTTTCAGCCACTATGGTGTGGCGGTTGACATCGGCACCACCACGCTTGCCGCCCAGCTTTATGGCACGGACGGCCTTGTTTGCAGTGCGACGGCGGCAAATCCGCAAAGCGCTTATGGCGCAGATGTTATCAGCCGCGTCGGTGCGGCGCTCAGCGGCAAAAGCACCGCACTTGCCGCCTGTGTACAGCGTGCCGTTGCCGCATTACTGACCGAACTTTCCGCATGCGCCGGCATTGCGTCGGCACAAATTGACGCGCTTGTCATCACTGGCAACACCGCCATGCTGTATCTGCTGACGCAGCAAAATCCCGACTGCTTGTCGCATGCGCCTTTTGAGGCCGATACTTTATTTGGCAGCACGATAGATGCCGCCGCACTGCATCTGCCCTGTGCCGCGAATGCCGCCGTTTATCTGCCGCGCTGCATGTCGGCCTTTGTGGGCGCGGACATCACAACGGCATTGCTCGCAAGCGACATCTGCACAAAACCGCAGACGTCGCTGCTTGCCGACATTGGCACGAACGGAGAAATGGCACTGTGGCACGATGAAAAACTGCTGTGCTGTTCCACCGCCGCCGGCCCCGCATTTGAGGGCGCCGGTCTTTCGATGGGCGTGCAGGGCATTGCGGGCGCGATTGACGCAGTGACATTTGGCGGCACACTGCCGTTTGCCGTTCACACCATTGAGGACGCACCGCCCTGTGGCATTTGCGGCAGCGGCATTGTTTCCGCGCTCGCCGCCATGAAAACGGCCAATATTTTGGATGAAACAGGGTATTTGCAGGACGATGCAGATTTTTTTGCGCTGACGGACACGGTGCACATCACACAACGCGATATCCGCATGGTGCAGCTTGCCAAAAGCGCCGTTTGTGCCGGCATGCGCACTTTGCTTGACACGGTCGACGTTTCGTTTGCACAGGTACAGCGGCTTGCCATCGCAGGCGGTTTTGGCAGTTATCTCGATTTGCACGCCGCCGGTGCGATTGGACTTTTTCCGCCGGAACTGGAACCGAAAGCGGAGGTGCTTGGCAATGCGGCGCTCATGGGAGCGGCGATGATTTTGCTCGATGGGCGCTTGATGCAAAAATCTGCCGCCCTTGCCGAAACGGCACAGACGGCAGATCTTGGTACAAGTCCTGTTTTTATGGAACATTATATGAACTGTATGCAATTTTAGAAAAAGGAGATGACAGCCATGACAAATGTAAAAATCGACCCCGGCGTCTGTGGGCTTATCACGGCGGTGACGGCAAATTCGCCGGACGGCATGGAAGTGGAATTGCAAGTAAAATCGGGTTGTGCGGCCGTGAATGCCATGTTTGCGGCGCTTGGCACAACGTTTGACAGTTATGAACTTTGTCTTGCAAAACCGGGCGAAGGCCCGCTGTATGAATATGCGGCACAGCATTTTCCCGGCCATTGTGCTTGCCCCACCATCGCGGGCATCATCAAGGCCGCCGAAGTGGAATGCAAACTTGCACTGCCCAAAAATGCGGCCATTCTTTTTGAATAGCACATCTCAAACCGACGGCACAAAGTTTATTTTGTGCCGTCGATTTGAATGCGGCCATCTGTTTTGGGCGAGATAATGCCCTACTCTTTGATATTGGCTGCGACAGCTTCCCGCAAGGTAACGGGGAGCTTTTTTGCGTCTTGGAGAAGTTTATAAGGTTCGGAATGTTCATCACTTGATTTTCGCTGACGGTTACGGAGTAAATTTTTTGCAAATCAACAGGCGTGCCATCGGCCAAAGTAAACGTATCATACCTCAATATTGTATCATCGCAAATATCATATTTCTACTCGTTGCCTCAGTGTTCGATACATTTTTATACAGATGTCAACAAAATAAATAAGCCATTTCGCTGCATGGGAACGCAAGCGAAATGGCTTTTATGGATTCTGTTTTATTTTTTAATTTCGTTCAGCTTGGCATTGATGACCTGTTTTGCGCCTTTGGGCAGACGGTTGCCCATCATTTTCAAAAGCGATTCCAAAGAGCGGTTTTTCATCATGTTCAGCATCGTTTTCATCATGCCTTCGCCGCCGTTTGCGGCGTTGCTGCCCATCATTTCGCCCATCATTTCCCGCATCACCTGCATCGCTTCTATATGGGAGGCAATGTCGCCCACGGTATCGCGAATGGAAAAGCGTCCCTCGGGAAACTGCATCTCGGCCAATTCCACAAGCTTGCCCTCAAACCAGTTTTCCACGCCGGTATCGTCTGCCGCGTCATCGTCCGGCAAGGTGTAAGACGGGTTTGCCTCGGTGCAGCCATTGAGCGTAATGCTGTCTTGTTCTGCGCCGTTTGCAGTGGCCACAAAAGTGTTTTCGCCCAGTTTTAAATCAATGTCCGCAAACACAAACACTTTGTCGCCGTCTAATACAATCGGCTGTGCGCCGTTGACGCACAGAGAAACCGTCGGGCAATTGCTGTATACTTTGATTTCGGTTTTGCCACACACCCTGTCGACAAAACGGCGGCCTGTGATGTGCACAAACGGCGCGACTGTCCAGTATGCTTTGTAGATATAAAAGCTGTCTTTGCGCGTTTTGCGGTCGTAGGTGACAAGGCCTTTGTTGTTGCGGCCTTTGCAGCCGCCCTCGTCGCGTGCGTCTGCCGCAAAATCGAACATATTCCACACATGTGTGCTCCACAGATAGGGTCTTTCGGCAAAGGTTTTGAGCATATTTTCGTGATAAAACGCTTGGTATTCCTCGCTGTAATCCCGCACGTGCGGTGTTGCGGAGTGCAATGCAAGGTTTGCCTCGGCGCCATATTCGCTCACGCCGACAGGACGTGTGGGGTTGAGCTGATGAAACGCGTCCAGTGCAGGGCCGTTTTCGTCCACTTCGCCGATGTACCAGCCGAAATAATGGTTGTATGACAGCACATCTGTGATGTGGTGCATCTCGGATTCATTGTCCACCATGGTGAGGTGTGCAATGGTGGTTAAACGCGTTGGGTCGAGCTTTTTGCACAGTGCATTGACGGCTTTGAGGTTGTCGAGCAGTGCCGGTGTTTCGCCGCCCATGCTGATTTCGTTGGAAATGCCCCAAAAACAAATGGCCGGATGGTTGTAGTTTTGTACCACAAGCTCCGTCATTTGGCTCAGCGTGTTTGCGCGGGCGCGTGGGTCGTCGATGAACATACTGATAAACGGAATTTCTGCCCAGAGCACAAAACCTGTTGCATCGCAGATATTGTAAAAATCTTCGGCATGTTGATAATGCGCAAGACGAATGGTGTTTGCGCCGACTTCTTTGATGATGGCCGCGTCCTCGGCATGTTCTTTATGCGTGAGCGCCCAGCCCATGTCGATGCGGTCTTGATGGCGCGAAACACCGTGTAGCGGATAGCTTTTACCGTTTAAGATAAAGCCGGTATCCGGATTGACACTGTACGTGCGCACGCCGAATTTTGTTTCAATTTCGTCCACAGCCTCGCCGTTTTTCAAAAGCGTCAGTTTGGCGGTGTAAAGATAGGGGTCGTCCATGGAATGCCAGAGATGCACACCGGCAACTTTGAGTGCGAGCGTGCTCTGTTTTGTGGCTGTTACGCTGTCTGCGGCGACAACTTTGCCGTCGGCATCGAGAATTTCCGCCTTTATTTCACAGCCGTCGGCGGCCGTTGTAAATGCGTCAATGTGCACATCGGCATCACTGCCGTCCACTTTCGGTGTGATAAAAATGCCTTTGGAGCCGTGCAGCATCAAATCAAAATGCGATTTTTCAACCACAACGATGCGCGCGGGACGGTAAATGCCGCCAAAAAAGGTGAAGTCCGCCATTTGCGGGTAGACATAGCCCTCGCCGTTGTATGCGCTCACCATCAAAATATTTTCGCCGTCTTTTAAATGTGAACCGATTTCAAAACGAAACGCGCCAAAGCCGCCCTCGTGTGTGCCGAGATTTTCGCCGTTCAGATAGACTTCGGCAATGTGGTTGACACCCTCAAATTCCACATAGATGTCTTTGTCGCGCGGGAGCGTCGGCAGTGCCATGCGATACCAACAGCGGCCGCGGTAGTAATCTCCGCCGCCATCCTGTCCGTCTTGGTTGTTCCATGTGTGCGGCACCGTGACATTTTGCCAGTCGGTCGCGTTTTCATCGTCTGTTTTGGTGAATTGCCACTGTGTAAGATTGATTGTATTTCTCATTGATTTCACTTCTTTCTGTTGTTGTACAGCAATTTTACTTTTAATTGTCCTACTAAACCCTCGTCTTTGCTGTATGCAACTTGACAAAAGGTTGTGTACAAGGACAATCATAAGTCAAGTTGCTATAAAAGGCCGCGCCATCAGATATGCGCGTCCACCATGCCGCAAAATGCGTCGACGGGCGACACCCCTTTGAACGCGCTGCGTCCGGACAATTTGTCCACAAGCGCGTCGATGGTGTAATCCATGGCATCATAGCAGTTGATATAGGTTTTCACCTGCGGCACGTCGGCCAAATGATAGGGGCAGTTCATCGACACAAAAATGACGGGCACTTCGTGCACATACCACGGCATTTCAAAGCCGCCTTTGCTCATGCCAAACACAAGACGCTGCACGGGTGCACCGAAAAACGAAACGTTTGCCACTTGAATCACAAGATCGTATTTCGCTTTAAATTCTTCAATGGACGATTTGCCCGCATACATACCCATGATGTTTTTCATGGCGTCGCCGCCCTTTGCGGCTGCGGCGGCCATTTTTTCTGCGGCGGAAACGAAAATTTCCACCTCATAGCCTTCACGCGTGAGCGTATCGCGCAACAATTCCTCGGCACTTTTTGTGCCGCCGCCAAGCATCGCCGTGAGCATCGGGTTCGGCTTTTGTCCGGCCGTGACAATCAAAATGCGTTTATATTTTTCGGGAGAGATGGGCAGCGGGCTTTTGCCCACGTTTTTCACGAGCGTAATGCCCAAATCGGACACTTGCTTTGCGATGTCCACATGCGCTTTGCAGCCGATGACCGACAGGCCGTCTTTTGGCGGCATGATGTCTGTTTTGGCCTTTTTATGCAGGCCGAGATGCGCTTTTGTGCCCAAAATATGCTGTAAGGCCTCTTGCAAACGCTCCTCGGTGATGACGCCGTTTTTGTAGCCGTCCATCATATAGCCGAAATCTTCGTCGGGGTCATTGAAGAACAGAAATAAATCGCAGCCGGCGGCAATTGCGGCCGGCAGAATGTCGCGGCGTGCCATTGCGCCTGTCATGCCCACCATATGCGACGCGTCCGTCACCACAAGGCCGTTGAAGCCGAGTTTGCCGCGCAATAAATCGGTAATCAGCTCTTTGCAAAGCGTTGCGGGCAACAGTTCTTCGTCTTTGAGATTGGGGTGAAATGCGCGTTGATACGCGGGTTGCATGATATGCCCCGCCATCACGGCGTGCACGCCCGCGTCAATCATGCCGGCATATACTTTGCCGTAAGAAGCATCCCATTCCTCGCACGAAAGGCTGTTGACGCTTGAGCACAGATGCTGGTCGCGCTCGTCTACGCCGTCGCCGGGGAAATGCTTCATGGCACAGACAAAATTGCTTTCGGTGATGCCTTTTAAATAGGCTTTGCCCATGGCAAGCACTTGGTCGGGGTCGCGCGAAAATGCGCGCGTTCCGGTCATCGGGTTGCGCCAATTGTATTGAATGTCCATAATGGGCGCAAAACTCCAGTTGGAGCCGATGGCGCTTGCCTCAATGCCGGACACGCGCCCCATTTCATATGCCCATTTTTCGCCGCCCGCGCTTGCGAGTTTGACAGGTTGGCCGATTTGTGTGCCGCCTTTGCACGCGCCGTTGCCGCCGGATTCCACATTGGAGGCAATCAAGAGCGGGATTTTGCTGTTTTCTTGCAAAATGCGGTTTTGTTCGTATACTTCTTCCGCCGTGCCTGGATTGTAGCGCACGGCGCCGATGTGATATTTGCGGACAACCTCTTTGAGGTATGCCTCGTCACGGCTGTCGCCCATATTGACAAACAACTGCCCGATTTTCTCCTCTGTTGTCATATGAGCGATGGTGTCGTTGACCCATGCAACGCCCGCGTCATCGAGGAAAAAAGGTTTTTTTCTTAAATCAACCATGGCAATTCTCCTTTCAATGACAGCCGCCATCATGCGCAAGGCACAATGGCGGCTATTGATATGCTGTATTGCGGTATTATTCGTCTTGGCTTGCTGCATTCAGGGCAGCGTTTGCATCCACTTCTGCGGAAGCGTGGCCGAGTTCTTGTTCCATTTTGGCAAGGGTTTTCTTGTCAAGATTGTACACAAGGCCATAGGCAACGAGCTGCACAAGTGCGCTGAATAAGAACGCGCCGGCCGTTAAGTAACGCATATTGAGCGCGACGGCGGCTGTTTGGTTTGCGCCGAGCGATGCTTCGTAGCCGAACCATGTGCAGGCCACAAGACCGAGCGACGGGCCGATGCCCTGTGCAAGTTTGCGGAAGAAAGAGTGCAGTGCATAGGTGGTGCCTTCTTCACGCACGCCGAATTTCCATTCGCCGTAGTCCATGGCATCTGCCATCAAAGACCAGCTGACGCAAGAGCCGATGCCGGCGCCGATTGCATTCAGCATTTGGCAGGCAACGAACATGGCAATGCCTTTGCCGTCCGGTGTGATGGGCAAAACGAGCATCAAAACATAGGAAAGCACGCTGATGCCGGCGCCGCATGTGATGGCTTCTTTTTTGCCGAAGCGTTTTACAATTTTGCCGATGAACGGTAAAAACAGGAACATACCAACCATGCCGAACATGGAAACAATGCCGGAAATGCGAGCATTTTTAAAGTATGCTTGGAACATGATTTGCATGGCGACCTGTGCGCCGTACATGCCGATAAAGGTGCCGACAGGTGCAAGCGTTGCGCCGACGGCGGCACGGTTGCGCATGAAGTTGCCAACCGCTTTGAAGATGTTAAACTTCGGTGCATTTGCGGTGATGCGCGTTTCGGTGTTGACACGCACAACGGTGTTGCGAATCATGAACTGGAATGCGATGAAGCCGAGCACACCCATGACAAGAGCAATCATGAAAACGCGTTCGCCCTTGAGGTTGTTGCTTGCATCATAAATCAAAATCGGGAGCAGAGCCATGGTGGAAAGGTTGCCGGTCATGGAACCGACGCTGCGCCATGTGGAAAGCTCAACACGGTCAACAGGGTCTGCGGAGATGAGCGACAAAACAGAGCCGTAAGGGACGTTTGCAATGGTGTAAAATGCATCCCAAATAATGTAGCCAAAGATGAACAGAAGGTTTTTCACCATGGCGGGTGCGCCTTGCCATGGCACGAAGCACAGTGCGCCGGCAACCATGAGGCCGATAGAGCCTACCCAAATGTAGGTGAGGAATTTGCCGCGTTTATACTTGTGATGGTCGGCGTCGATGATTGCGCCAATGAGCGGGTCATTGATTGCATCCCACACCTGTACGAGCAAAAGAAGCGATGCCATGAGAATGGAATCGATGCCCATAAACTGTGTCCAGAAAATGGTGAGCGTGCCTTTCAGCGCAAAGCTCATGTTGCAACCGAAATCGCCCGCGCCATAAGCTACTTTGTCCAGCATGCCAAATTTGCGAAAACCGTTCGCGTCTACTTTAGATTTTGTTGTAGCCATTACTATTTTCCTCCTCAAACTTTGTGAAGTGTTTGTATGTGCTTATCATAACATGCTTGCAGAAGAATGAATATTGTATAAACTAGGTAAACATTGTAAATCTTGCTACATTTCCTATATTTGTGCAAAAGCGATTGCATTTTTTGTGCAATATGCGCATAGATGCACTACACGCCGGAATAGGCCGAGAAGCCGCCGTCGATGGGGAGCACCACACCGGTGATGAACGAGGCCGCCTCGTTATTGACAAAGAACAGCAACGCACCATCGAGTTCTGCCGCCTCGCCAAAGCGACCCATCGGTGTGGCGGCGAGGATTTTGCCTGTGCGTGCAGAGGGCGTGCCGTCCTCGTTGAACAAAAGCTTTGCGTTTTGTGCGGTGGAGAAAAAGCCGGGTGCGATGGCGTTTACACGAATGCCGACCTTTGAAAAATGCACGGCAAGCCACTGTGTAAAGTTGGAAATGGCGGCTTTTGCGCCGGAATAGGCCGGAATTTTCGTGAGCGGGCAAAAGGCGTTCATCGAGCTGATGTTGATGATGTTGCAACCCTCACGCCCGACCATCTGCGCCGCAAATGCCTGTGTGGGCAACAATGTGCCAAGGAAATTGAGGTTGAACACAAAGCCCACACCGTCGGCGTCAAGGTCAAAAAAGCTCTTGGTGTCGGCGTCGATATCGCCGGCTTCATAATATTCTTTGTCGGTGCTTGCACGCGGATTGTTGCCGCCCGCGCCGTTGATTAAGATGTCGCACGGGCCAAAATCGGCCTTGACAGCGGCGGCCACATCGGCGCAAATTTGCTTATCCAACACATTGCATTTGTATGCTTTGGCCACGCCGCCCTCGGCGTTGATGTCTGCCGCAAACTGCGCCGCTGTCGCTTCGTTTAAATCGAGCAAGGCCACTTTTGCGCCTGCGCGTGCAAGTGTTTTGGCAAATGCGGAGCACAATACGCCGCCCGCGCCTGTCACAACGGCAACTTTGCCGGAAAGGTTGGTGTCTAATACATTTTTCATATTATTCCCTCTTACTTTCTGTTTTTTGGTGTTTATCATCTTAAATATTAAAATATCTTTTTGCGTTGCCAAAACAAATGTCGCTGACGAGTGCGCCCGCGCGTTTGATATCGGCGGGATATTCGCCATTTTCAATCCAGTTGCCAATCAATTCGCATAAAATGCGGCGGAAATATTCATGACGTGCATAGCTTAAAAAGCTGCGGCTGTCGGTGAGCATGCCGATAAAATTGCCGAGAATGCTCAAATCCGCAAGGCTTGTGAGCTGATTCAACATGCCGTTTTTAGTGTCATTGAACCACCACGCGCTGCCGTGCTGAATTTTTCCGCGTGCCTCTGTGCCTTGAAATGAGCCGATTACTGTGTCAATAAACGCGTTTTCGGCGCCGTTCAAGCTGTATAGAATGGTGCGCGGGAGAAGGCCTTCGGCGTTGAGCGTGTCGAGCAAGCGCACAAGTGCACTGCCGCAATTGACGGTGTTGATGCAGTCAAAACCACTGTCTGCGCCGAGTTGTGCAAGCATATTGCTGTTGGGGCTGCGCATGCAGTTGTAGTGAATTTGCATCACCCAACCGAGCGCGAGATACTGCCTTGCGGCAAAAATTGTCACGTAAGATTGATACATTTCGGCTTCTGTTGTCGTGAGCGTTTTGCCGCAAAGCGCCTTTTTCATGATTTCGTTTGCTTCCTCGCGCGAGCATGGCACACAGCAGACATAGTCCATGCCGTGGTCGGCCGCGCGGCAACCCATCGTGTCGAAAAAGCGCATACGCGCAAGGATTCCTTTTTCAAGGCTCTCAATGTCTTTGATGACAAAACCGCATACGTCACCGAGCTTTTCCACCGCGGACAGCCACACGGGTTTGCTGATGTTGACCAGTTTGTCGGGGCGGAACGACGGCGCCACTGTAAGCCCGTCAATCGGGTTGTCTTTCAGCTTTTTGTGCCATTCCAAACTGTCGGTAGGGTCGTCTGTGGTGCCGATAAAGGCAACGTGGCTTTTTTGAATCAGCCCGCGCACCGTCATGTCGGGACTTTTCAATTTTTCTGCGCAAAGCGCCCAAACTTCTTCAGCGGTGTCTTCGTTCAGTGTGCCGGTATATCCGAAATAATTGCGCAGTTCCAAATGACACCAGTGGTACATCGGGTTGCCGATTGCACGCGGCAAGGCCTGTGCGAATGCGAAAAATTTTTCTTTGTCTGTGGCGTTGCCTGTGATATATTTTTCGTCAATGCCGTCTGAACGCATCAAGCGCCATTTATAATGGTCGGCCTCAAGCCACATTTGTGTGATGTTGGAAAAGGCTCTGTCCTCATAGATTTCTTGCGGGTTGATGTGGCAGTGGTAGTCCACAATGGGCTGATTTTTAGCATAATCGTGAAACAGCGTTTTGGCCGTGGGTGTGCTGAGCAGAAAATCTGCGTCCATAAAATTTTTCATTCATTCTCCTCTTTTCCATTCAACATACGCTTACACGTAGCGCATACGGGGTTTCAAAACCACGTGGCAAAGCCCATTTTTTTGAGGTTTTCCATGCTTGTTGCAAGACAGTCGAACGGGTCGCGGCCATATTGGTCGTCTTGCTCAATCAAAAAATACTGGCTGCCGCAAGCAAGGCCGGTTTCGATGATTTCTTTCATGGGCAAATTCCCCTCGCCCACCTCGGCAAACTGCACCGTATTGGAAAAAGCCTGCATGAAGGCCGCCGGCTCAAACTTGCCCTCCGGCATCACGAGTGTGCCAATGCGATAATCTTTCAAATGCAACAAAGTCACGCGGTTTTTATAGCGTTTGATATAAGAAACAGGATTTTCACCGCCGCGCTGTATCCAGTGCACATCCAGTTCAAAACCCATGTGCTTTGTGTTGTCGCGGATGATGTCAAGGAGATACTGCCCATCAAATTTCTGAAATTCCACATGGTGATTGTGATAGTACAGCTCAATGCCGTGCTCTTGCAATTTTTCGGCCATTGCGTCCGCGCGTGTCACAAAATCAAGCACTTTTTCTTTGCTGCCCATACAAGGCATCGGCAACATGCCAATGCGCAAAAAGTTGCAGTCGAGTGTTTTGCAGTCTGCCACGATTTTGTCGAAGTCGCTCACCAAAAATTCGCCCGGCATCCCCGGCATCATCGGCTCAAGACTTGTGCTGCACGCGGCTATTTTAATGCCAAATTCATCGCAGGCCTTTTTCATGCCGGCCACATTTTCCGCCGTCATGGGTATTTGGCTTATTTCCACGCAATGATATCCCATTTCTGCAAGCTTTTTCAGCACTGCGTATGCGCCCATTTCCTCCACTTTGCCTTTGAGCATCATCATCTGGACGCCAATCAATCCTTTGTCTGCCATTTTATATTCTCTCCTTTTTCATAACAAAATTGTTTTTCCGTTTGAAGCGCGAATCGCGTCAATCATTTTCATGCTGTTTACGCCCTCGCGTGCATGGATATATGCGTCGGTGTTGTGCGTAAGGCTTTGATAATAGGCATGAATGGCCTTTGCATGGCTTGCGCCGTAATAAAATTTGGTGCCCGGCAATTTGTCATCTTCACACACGAGCGTGCGTGTGCCGTCTGTGATTTGAAACAGTGCGTTATCGGCAATCAGATATTCGGCGGTTTCCAGCGTGACGCCGATTTCTACATTGTCGTTTTTGTGGTTGGCGATGCTTGCCATAAACAGACCTGTGGCATGATTCTCAAAACGGATATTGGCGACGGCGGTGTCCTCCACCTCAATGTCATAATCGAGTAATTGGGAGATGCTGCCACGCAAAGACAGCATCTCGCCTGCAAAATATTGCATGATGTCGAGCGTGTGAATGCTTTGGTTTATCATCACGCCGCCGCCCGCCGTTGCCATTTTTCCGCGCCATGGTGCCGCCTCATAATACGATTTCGGTCGATGCCACGCAACAATTCCTTTCACACCGGTCACTTTTCCGGCGCTTTTGCTTTGGATGATGTCATGGAGCATGACGGTGCTGTTATTGAGCCTGTTTTGCAAACAGAGGCCGAAACGCAAAGACGGATATTCGATTTCAAGCGCGGCAAATTGTGCAGCTTCTGCCGCGTTTAAGGCAAGCGGTTTTTCGCAAAACACATGCACACCGGCTTTTGCCGCAGCGCGTGCCATCGGATAATGTAAGAAATGAGGCAGACAGAGATGCACTACATCGGGGTGCACGGTGTCTAAAAGCGTTTGCGCATCTGTGTAAAACGGAATCTCTCCGGCGACGGCTTTTTTCTCCTCGTTGATATCGCACACGGCAACCAGTTGCACGTCATCCATTGCCTTCAAAATGGGCAAATGCACTTTTGCGATATCGCCAAGGCCAATGATTGCTGCCCGCGTCATACGCATTCCCTCCCTTTCATTTTATATTGTTTATGCGCGCGTGGGAAATTTTCCCTCATCGGCAATATGCTTATTCAGTTCTTTTACATATAATGCTTCGTCGACCGGCAAATCAACCTCTTTGCCGAGCCAGCTCGAAAGCAAAATGGCATTCGCGAGATTTACGCCGTTGATGCCATCGCTGCCCGGTGCCAAAAGCGGCGTGCCGTCAAGAATATGCTGCGCAAAGTTTTCCATCACCGTGATGTGCTGCAAGCCCCAACCGTCTTCGTTTTCAATCGTTTCGGTGGTCATCAAATCGCTCAGGCCGGAATTGGAGCGCATCAGCATGGCAACGTCCATCATGCTCATGCTCGCGTTCATCTCGTCCTCGGATTTTACAAGGCGCGTGATGGTGGCGGTTTTGCTGTTTTCTACCACAATTTTGCCTTTGTCTAAATCAATTTCAAGACGGTCGGTGCCGATGGGGTCATGCGTGCAGGTGACAAAAGTGCCTGTTGCGCCGCTCGGATACGAGAGCACGGCCGTGACGTCGTTGTCGACGATGATGTCGCGATGCGCACCATAAACCACTTTGCCATATACTTTGCTTGGCACACCGCAAATCCACTGGAACAAGTCGAGCTGATGCGGTGCTTGGTTGACAAGCACGCCGCCGCCTTCGCCGCCCCATGTTGCGCGCCACGCACTTTGCTGATAGTAGCTGTCCGGCCGCCACCACGAGTTGATAATCCAGTTTGCACGGCGAATTTGGCCAAGCTCGCCGCCCGCCACAATCTCGCGCAGTTTTTGGTACAGCTTGTTGGTGCGCTGGTTGAACATGATGCCAAAGGTCACTTCCGGATGCTTTGCGGCGCATTCGTTCATCTCGCGCACGGCCTTTGCGTACACACCGGCGGGTTTTTCCACAAGCACATTCATGCCGTGTTCCATGGCGTAAATTGCCATTTCCGGATGCAGATAATGCGGCACCGTCGTGACTACCGCGTCCACCTTGCCAGAGGCAATCATGTCTTTATAGTCATCGAAAAAAGGTACATCGGGGAATTTTTTCATGTATTTTGCTTTGACGGCGGGGTCGATGTCACAAAGGCCGCCCAAAACGACATGTGCGGGCGCTGCCGGCACAGGCATGCCCGGAAAGCCGCCCTGTCCTGTTAAAAAGCCTGCATACGCACCGCCTTGTGCGCCGATACCGATAATGCCAAGTCTGATTTTTTCCATGTTGTTACGCTCCTTTTTCGTTGATTTTGATATTGAGTGAGGTCAATATGGCGCAGAGTGCGTCATATTGCTGCGTGTAACCATCTCGCCCGTTTTTTGCCTTTTTTTGCGCGAATTTATGCTTTACATCGTCTGTTTCAAGCGATTGCAATGCGCTGAACAGCACAAGATGCGGTTCTAATGTCAAAAAGCCGTTGTAGCCATTTTCAAACGCACGGCGCAGCACCGCCGGTATCTGCCCATCGCCTGTGCCGCAAAGCACATTTTCGCTGCTGCTTGTCACGGCGTCTTTGATGTGAATGTACACAATTTCATCTTTTAACAGTTCATATGCGGCTAGTGCATTTTCGCCGCACTGCACAAAGTTTGCCGCGTCAAATGCGGCTTTGAAACAATCGGAAGAAATGGCATCGAACAAATTGCGGCAGCGTGCGGCGGTGTCACCGTAGATGTCTTTTTCGTTCTCGTGAATTAAAACAATTTTGTACTGCTGCGCAATCTGCACAAATCGGCGCAGCTTGCACAGCACTGCGTCTTGATAATCGTCGGGATTTTTGCCCTTTGGCATGAAGAAACTGAAAATGCGAATGTATTTGCACGCGAGCAATTGACAGATTTTGCACAGCGTTTCCAGTTGTTTTAGCTGCGTTTCAAATGCGGCATCGTCGTCGATGTCCACCTTGCCGATGGGACTGCCGAGGCTTGACACGCGAATGCCGGCTTCGGTGAGCGCCGGCACCAACTTTTTTTCGGCTTCGGGCACGGTGTATTTGGCAATGGATTTGCCATTCACGGTGCGCAGGCAGACATATTGCATGCCGAGCTGTTTTACCACCTTGAGCTGTGTTGAAAAACGAACACTGATTTCATCCGCAAAACCGGAAATGTAGATGTGATTCTGCATCTTTTATAAAACCCTCCTCCGCTTGAGCACATTGTACGAATCTTATGTTTAAAATTTATTTTTTCTATTGAATACATGCATTGTACCACAGCATAACACAATATGAATTGCTTTTATTGCTTTACTTATTGTAAATCTTGTTTTATACCGCAAATATGTTATAATAATCGCATATGCACGCGACGCACAATGATAACGCAATGCGATAGGAGGGACATCATGCCCAAAAAAGTGAGCGCTTTCGATACGCGCCAAATAATGGTTTTGCACAATTTTGAGATTTACCGATATCGAGATTCCTATTTGAATGATGTCGCTTTGCATCATCATGATTTTTATGAAATTTATCTCTTTTTATCGGGCGATGTCAACTATACCGTGGAAAGCCGAAATTATGCGCTACAGCCGGGCGATGTGCTGGTTATCAGCCCCATGGAACTGCATCGGCCGATAATAACACCGGCCAAATTGCCGTATGAACGCATTGTACTTTGGGTGGATGCCGCATTTTTAAACCAGTTTTCCACGCCGCAAACAAACCTTGCACAATGCTTTGACACAAAGCGTAGCACGCATACCAATCTTTTGCGGCCGGACAGCGGCGCACGCGCTTACATCACACAATTGATGGAGGCGATGATTGATGAGAGCGCCAACGAAAAATACGGCGGAGATTTAAACGCAGTTGCGCACCTTTTGACACTTTTGGTGTTTGTGAACCGTCTTGCGGAGCATGCAAGCGCACAGCATCACGAGCTCAAGGACAAATCTGCGCCCATCATCACAAGTGTGCTCAATTATATCAACGCGCACTATCGCGAGGAATTGACGCTCGATGATTTGGCCGCGCGCTTTTTCATCAGCAAATATCATCTTTCACACGAGTTTAACCGCCTCGTCGGCACTTCGGTTTATCGCTATGTCATGCAAAAACGGCTCATCATCGCAAAGCAGCTTTTGTGCGACGGATTTTCGCCCACAGGCGCATATGTGCAGTGCGGATTTGGTGATTATGCCAATTTTTACCGTGCATTTAAAGCGGAATATCACATCAGCCCAAAGGCGTTTTTAATCCGCATGGAACACGAAATTCCGCACGGCGACCTATAATTTTACACAAAAAGCCCACCTCAAAAACGAGGTGGGCTTTTTGTGTAAAAGGGCGAAGGCACAATCGCAATGTGAAATCACATTGCAATATCACTTGTACTCTACGATGCGTCCGTCGCCATACGGATTGGCATATGCGTCACCGACTGTGCCGCCGAGTTTTTCCGTGATGTACTGAACCAACGCCTGATTTTCCAGAATAAAGGCATCTTTCACAAGCGGACATTTGGCAAATAGATTGCATCCGACGCCGGCGCCGCCTTTGATTAAGAAGTCGTTGCTGACCACGGTATAGGTTTTGGCCGTGTCAAGCGCTTCATCGCCGATTTTTACATTTTTCACGCGATAATCGCCATCGACGGACACAAAAATGCCCATTTCATCTGTTTTGACACTAGAGGGCAGCGCAGCGTCGATTTCGTACGTCAAGCCGGACACCTGTAAAAATCCGCCGCTTTCCTCCGGCAATGCGCGCACGCCCATTTCAAGCGCATCCAAAATCTGTTGGCCGGTGGCCTCCACCTCGCACAGGGAGTTGCTGTACGCCTGCATGGCCATAAGGTCGCTATAGGTCAAATCGCCCGCTTCGAGATCCGCATGCAAGTTGCCGCCGTTCAAAAGCGCAACATCAGCGTCTGCTATGTGTCGGTAGGCATCCGTGCATAAATCGCCGAGGTTTGTTTCGGCAGTGCACACAATGCGCTCACCGGTGGTCGGATCGTTGACGATTAAATTCACACTGCTTGCGACCATCACTCTATAATCCGTCGTAAGGCCGGTGGAAATGTTGCCGTCTTTTGTCAGCAAAAGCATCCCGATGGCGTTGAAATGTGCGCCGGTAGAGCTGAGCAAGGTCCATGCGCCGTCGGCGTTTTTCACACGGTTGCATGGAATGACACTGTGAGAATGTCCGTCGAGCACGGCGTCGATGCCTTTTGTATGCGCAATCATTTCAGAGGAGGTATACGGCGCTGCGTCGACCAAAGTGCCAAGATGCGTCAGCGCAAACACATAATCTGCACCTTCTGCACGCGCGCTGTCAACAGCCGTTTGCACGGCGGTGTACAGTTTTTCGCCGGTTTCATCTTGGTCAAAACCATAGATGGGTTTTCCATTTTCGTCTTGAAAATAAGCCTGTATGGACGGTATGATGGTGAGCGGTGTCGTGACACCGACAAACGCAATTTTTTTGCCGCCGGCCGTAAACATTTTGTACGGTTCAAGCACCAATTTATCGGTTCTTAGGTCTGTGAAATTGGCGGATATGTATGGGAATTTTGCCTTTTTGGTCAGTGCCAAAAACGATTCAATGCCATAATCGAACTCGTGATTGCCCGGAATAGCCACATCGTAGCCAACCTCGTTCATCAATTCGATGGGCGCTTCGCCGTTTGACACCATGCCCAGCACCTGCCCTTTCGCAGCATCGCCGGCATCTACCAGCAACACGTCTGCACTTTGCGACATCTCTTTTTTACAAGCAGAAAGGCCGGCATAGCCGATGGCATCGCTTATCTCACAGTGCGCATCGTTTGTGTATAAAATGACAACGTCTTTCGCTTGTGCTTCCGGCACCGAGGCGCTGCTTGACGTTTGTGGCGCAGCGCAGGCGGAAAACAGCACACAAGCCACCAAGACCAACATGCCAATGCGTATTTTCGCCTGATATTTCATAGTTCCTTCTTTCTTCGTCACGGATGACGCGGCATAATTTCTTGATTCTGTTTTATCAAAGCTGTTTTTTCATAAACCTTGGTTTGATGATATACTTGACGCACAACGACCGCCGCCCCAAGCGCATCTTCTAAAAATGCGCTTGAGGCGTCGCTGTGTTTCATATTTATTTTTCCACACTCGGTTTGATTGCGCTGAAGCACAAGACGAATCTCGAACGATTTTACATCACTTTTTCTTGATTGCAATTACGCGCATGCGAGATGGTCATGTTGTTGCTGTTCATCAAGATTATCTAACGTTGCCGTACTTCTTCCGCCATTCAAACCATTCATCCAAACTCCAGAAATTCCCACCGGCCACAGCGCCTAACTCCTCATCTGTGATGCCGTTTTTCGAGTTTTGTTGCGCTATCGCCGCAAATTCGTCAAGCGAAAATCCGCTCACGGTCGCAGAGGCCACGGCATACAGTTCTTCGATGGAGTTTGCGCTGTCCAATTTTTTCTGCAACTCTGTGTCACTTTTTGCCATTTCTAGGAATTTTTCCAAGTTTTTATTCATGCTCATTTTGTTCCGTTCACCGTGTCGCTGAAGGCTGCGTACGTTGTGCCGCTTACAGGTGTGTGCAAACTGTCTGTTAACGATTCTTTAGGTGACTTTTGCGAACCCATCGAGTCCGACACTACACTGTCATGAGACATATCATAGCCATCGCCCATACTGCCACCAGCCACAGTCTCAAGAACATTGTCCGAAAATGCGTTTTCGCCGTCTAATTTTTTATTCATGTTCGTTTCTCCTTTATGATTGTGTGCACCGTGTATTTTCGAAAAGATTGCTTTTGTTGATACTGCGCTCTTTAAACTACTAGTTCGACCCTGAATTTTCCACAGTATCTTCAAGTTTATAAGAATTTGCATAGGAATTCGCCGTAGCGCCGCCGGACACAGCCTCAAGAGAATCATCCGAAAATGCGTTTCCGGCATTGTTGTAGTTCATTTCTTTATACTCGTCTTTTGCCAGTTTCTTGTCTAAGGATTTGTCAAAGTTTTTATTCATGTTCATTTCTCCTTTATGATTGTGTGCACCGTGTATTTTATGGTTGTGTACGCTGTGTACACTCAGTATTTTCGCGCGCTTTGCAGCGGTAGAAATCGGTGTCGTTTACAAAAGGCTCTCTTTTTTGGTTTCGTGCACCGTGTCGTTCAAGGCTGCGTACGTTGTGCCGCTTACAGGTGTGTGCAAACTGTCTGTTAACGATTCTTTAGGTGACTTTTGCGAACC
>JAVXRV010000016.1:0-23286 GCA_036643515.1 Ruthenibacterium sp. | reverse complement strand
CGCGTGTCGCACAAGCGCAAATAACAAAATATAACAAGGAAAAAAATATGCCATATACCGTCGCAATCTGTGCCCTCAACGCAAAATATATCCATTCCTCCCTTGCGCCGTGGTGTCTTTTGGCGGGGGTGGAATGCAATGCCGAAAACGTGACGGCATACGTGGTGGAGGGCACGATTAACGAGCCGGAAAGCGACGTGCTTGCACGTATTTTGTTGCATCAACCCCATGTCGTTACCCTGAGCTGCTATCTGTGGAATATCACCGAAACGCTGCGTCTTGCGGCGCGGATGAAGGCGGAAAATCCGGCCATTTTCATCGTGCTCGGCGGGCCGGAAGTGAGCTACTGCGCGGCTGAAATTCTGGCTGAAAACGCGCAGATTGACTGCGTTCTGTCGGGTGAGGGCGAAACAAGTCTGCCGGCACTGTTAAACGCGCTTGCAAATGGCGAAAACCCACTTGACATCGACAAGAATTTGAACATTGACGGCCTGTGCACCCGCGCGAAAATCAGCGCACCGTGCGTGCTGTCGGGCGACGTGCCCTCGCCCTATACAGAGGCCTATCTCGCACAGCTCGGCGGGCGCATCGCCTATCTTGAAACAAGCCGCGGTTGCCCATACACCTGTGCGTTCTGCCTGTCGGGACGGTGCGGCAAGCCGCGCTATTTTTCGCTTGACATCGCCAAAAAAAACATTCTCACGCTTGCCAATTCGGGTGCGCAGACGATTAAATTCATCGACAGAACATTCAATGCAAACCCGCGCCATGCCAATGCGATTCTCGCGTTTATTCTGGAGCACTACGGCAAAGATATTCCGCGCGGCGTGTGTTTTCATTTTGAACTTGCGGGCGATATTTTGCGCGAAGAAACGTTTGATTTATTGGAACAAGCGCCGGTTGGCGCGTTTCAGCTTGAAATCGGCATGCAGTCGTTCTGTGCGAAAACGCTCGCGGCCATTCGGCGCAAAACAGACGTAGATGTGCTGCAAAAGAACATTGTTCGCCTTGTGGCGATGCAAAATATGCACATTCATATCGACCTCATTGCCGGCCTGCCGTATGAGGATTTGCAAACATTCGGCGCAAGTTTCAACATCGGCTATGCACTTGGTGCAAACATGCTGCAGCTCGGTTTTTTAAAGCTTTTGCACGGCGCGGCCATGCGCGAAGAACCGCAAACCTATCCGTGCAGCTTTGCGCAGACGCCGCCGTATGAAGTGACGCGCACACCATGGCTTTCGGCCGACGATTTGGCCGTGCTGCGCAAAACCGAAGATGCGCTTGAACGCGTGTACAATAGCGGAAGATTTCTCGAAACAGCAGCATATTTACTCCATGCCACGCGCATGACGCCGTTCGATTTTTACACGGCACTCGGCGAAAAAGGCAGTGCGCTCGGCACACATCATGTGCCGCTTGACACATATACGGCTTTTTTATATGAAACCGGCAAAACATTGCCCGACGTAGATGCCGACGCACTGCGCGACGCGATGGTGCGCGACCGGCTTGCAACCAATGCCACCGGCCGTTTGCCCGCGTGTTTGCAGGTGAAAGACCCGCAGCTTTTGGCGGCCGTGCGCAGCCTTGCGCAATGTCCGCAAACCGCGCCCCAAAAAGGAACGCAGCGCGGCGTCGCGTTATTATACGGCGCACATGAAATATGCTATGCCGATTATATCGCCGCCGAAAAAAGCCCGATGACAGGCCGCTATCCGCTGCACTGTGTCAAAATATCATAAATTGTTTTCGCGCGTAAATGCAAAAAGTGCTGCCGCAGATTTTCTTCTGCAACAGCACTTTTTTTCATTCTAATTAGCCTTCGATTTTTTCAAAAGCTTCTTCGCCTGCACCACAAATCGGGCACGGCACGGGCGGTGTATCGCCTTCAAATTCTGCGCCGCAGATACTGCATCTCCATTTTGCCATTTTGTAACCTCCTTCTGTTTCTTTTTACAGCAATTTTACTTTTGATTGTCCTACTAAACCCTCGTCTTTGCTGTATGCAACCTGACAAAAGGTTGTGTACAAGGACAATCATAAGTCAAGTTGCTATAATTGAGAAAAATACGTCTTGCGTATTCTTGCCCTATGGGTTGACGGCGGCCGCAAAATCGACGCCGTATTGTTTTGCCGCCGCCAAATCGGCGTCGGTCGGCTTAAAACGCACACGCATACCTTCACGTGGCATCGTCAGTTTTAGCTGCTGCATGCGCGCGGTCAAGTTCGGCACGGCCTCGCCGCTCCAGCCGTAACTGCCAAACGCGCCGGCAAATTTGCCCTTGTGGATGATGGGGTTGAGGCCAATCAGCATCTCATACACCGGCGGCAACGCGTCGCCCACAAGCGTGGGACTGCCCAACAAAAACCCGTCGCTTTCGGCAACGGCATCGCGTGCTGCGGCAATGTCGTCCTCGGTTAAATTGAACATCTGCACCGCGACGCCGCCGTCTTTAAGACCCTGTGCGATGGCCTGCGCGAGCGATTTGGTATAGCCATATGCCGAAACATACGCAATTACGACTGTTTTTTGTGCTTTTTGCACCGGTGCACACCAAGTGCGGTATAAGTCGAAATAATGCTGTACATTGCTGCGCAGCACGGGGCCGTGGCCGTTGCCGACAAAATCAATGTCTAAATCTTTGATTTTATCGAGCGCTTTTTCCATAAACGGATGGCAGAACGGGCCAATGATATGTTTAAAATAGTACGCGTAAGCGTCGGTAAAGTCGCCGTCCATCAAGTCGTTGAACACTTTGTCGTCCGCATAATGGCAGCCGAAACTGTCGCAGGTGAACAGCGCTTTCGCCTCGGGAATATAGGTATACATGCTGTCGGGCCAATGCAGCATGGGCACCGTTAAAAAGTGTAGCGTCATGCCGCCGATATCCACGACATCGGCCTCCGTCACGGCGCGACACGGAAAATCTTCGTTGACAATTTCTTTTAAAAACGTGAGCGCCGTGTTGCTGCCAAGCACGACGGCACGCGGTGCAAGCGCCAAAAGACGGCGCATACTGCCGGTGTGATCCGGCTCGGTGTGGTTGACCACGATGTAATCAATCTCGGCCGGATCGATGACCTGTGCGATGTTCGCCAAAAATTCATCGCAAAATTCAAGCTTGCTCGTTTCAAACAAAACGTTTTTTGTTTTGCCTTTTACAAGATATGCATTGTAGGACGTGCCGTAATCAGAATGCATAATAATATCGAATGTACGCAAATTTTTATCTTGCACGCCCACATACCAAATGTTTTCTTTTGCTAAAATTGCACCCATTGTATCGCTCCTTTGATTTGTCTGTTTCTATACTACACCTAATTGGTATAGTTTGCAAGTGTTTTTTATTTTTTTTGTCGGCGATAACATAAAAAGTCAAAATGGATTTCCGTAGTCAAGCGCTCGCATGCCGCCAGTTTTTCGGCACCGCCGCGCGGGGTTTTCCAATAGTAAGGCGTCATGGCGAATAAGTTTTGAATCTGCTCGCCCGTCACGGTCAGCATACCTTTGGCGGCGATGCGTTTTTCGAAAATAAATCCCTCATAGCTTGTGTCCTGCACGGCATTTTCATACGGTTTGTCGTATAAAATTTCTTTCAAGCCAAACAGATGACGCGGCCCCGGCACAGCAAACACAAACAGCCCGTCCGGTTTTACGGCGCGGGCAAACTCACTTTCGGCAAGCGGACTGAACACATCGACCAATATATCGGCCGCTTTGTCGGCAATGGGCATGGAAAAGCTGCTGGCCACCGCATACGAAATGTCGCCGCCCAGTTTTGCCGCCGCTTTTACGGCAGATTTGGAGATGTCGAACGCTGCAATACGCACAGGAATATTTGCTTTTTTGAGTGCGTTTTCAATACAATGTGTATAATATCCTTCGCCGCATCCGGCGTCGACGAGGAGCGGCTGCGGCAATTTTTTTGCAGTCAATTCCGCACACACAATTTTGCACAAGGCGTCGGCAAACACGCGGTAGCCGTCCGTTTGCAAAAACGAGCGCCGCGCCGCGACCATCTCTTTGCTGTCGCCGGGGATTTTTGCGTGCATTTTGCCGGCGGGCAGCAGGTGCACATAACCCTCGTGTGCCATGTCAAAACAGTGGCTGCGCGCGCAATAAAGCGCGCCATTTTGTGCAATTTTCAGCGTGCTACCGCACAGTGGGCAGCAAAAAACGCTCTCACTCATGGGCTTTCATATAGTCCTCAAAGTTGGCATATTTTTGCGCCGGCGCTTTGCGGCTGATAACCTGAATGCTGTCATCGTGCTCCTGCGCGGCCGGTGCAGACACCTTTGGCGCGGATTTTGGCGCGGATTTTTGCTGCGACGCGGGTTTCGGTGCATTTCTTTGCTGTGGCGCAGGTTTTTGCGCGGCAGATGCCTGTGCAGCGGGCGCGGGTTTGCCGCCCTGTGCGCCTGTGCCTGTTTTGTCGCCGCCGCCATGACGTCGGCCGCCTCTGCGCCGGCGTTTTACCGCTGTGCCGTCCTGCGTTTGTGCGGTGCCTGTCTGCGCGGGTTTTGTTTGCGGCTGTGTTTGTTTTTGTTCCATTTTTCGTCCCTCGCTTTGTTTTTTGGTGGGCGCTGCCGCACTTCGTTCCGCATGAGGCGTACGCGGGCTTTGTCGGCTCGTGCGCTGTTCACGCGGGGGGCGCGCCTGTGTTTTCTTTTCGGTCTTTTGAAAAATTTTCATCGGCCAACGATGATTTACTTCTGTAATTTGCATGCGAATGAGTTTTTCAATATCCGCCAGATATTCTTTTTCGTCAAAATCGCAAAAGCTGATGGCAATGCCATCTTGCCCCGCGCGGCCTGTGCGGCCGATGCGGTGCACATAGGTTTCGGGGATATTGGGCAATTCGTAGTTGATAACGTGCGTGAGGCCGCTCACGTCAATGCCGCGCGCGGCGATATCTGTGGCAATCAGCACACTGATGCGGCCGTCTTTAAACCGCGCAAGCGCGTCTTGCCGTGCATTTTGGCTTTTGTTGCCGTGAATGGCCATGGCGGTGATGCCGTCTTTTGCAAGCTCGCGCACCACCTTGTCTGCGCCGTGTTTTGTGCGTGTGAAAACAAGCGCACTCACGACATCTTTGTGTTTTAAGAGGCTTGTGAGCAGCGCCGGTTTGTTGCCTTTGTCGACATAATAAAGGCTTTGGTCGATTTTTTCGACGGTGGTTGCCGAGGGTGTCACCATCACTTTTTCGGGATGTTTTAACAGGCCGTTTGCCAATTCTTCAATTTCTTTCGGCATGGTGGCACTGAACAAAAGCGTCTGTTTTTGCGCCGGTAAAATGCGTAAAACGCGCTTGACATCGTTAATAAATCCCATGTCGAGCATGCGGTCGGCCTCATCGAGCACAAAAATGGACACATGTGTCAAATCAAGCAAGCCTTGGCCGACAAGATCGTTGAGGCGGCCGGGTGTCGCAGTTAAAATGTCGACGCCGGCTTTCAGTTTTGCCACCTGCGGGTTTTGGTTGACACCGCCGAAAATGACGCAGTTTTTGAGCGGCAGATGCTTGCCATAATCGGCAAAACTTTCGTCAATTTGCAACGCAAGTTCACGCGTTGGCGTTAAAATAAGCGCGCGTATGACCTTTTTTGCACTTTTGGGCGGCATATTCTCATACAAATTTTGTAAAATCGGCATGGCGAACGCGGCGGTTTTGCCGGTGCCTGTCTGCGCACAGCCGAGCAAATCGCGGCCGGCAAGCACCGGCGGAATCGCTTTTTCTTGGATGGGCGACGGGGTTTCGTAGCCGGCCTCGGCGGCGGCTTTGAGGAGCGGGGAAATCAGTTTTAAATCGCTAAAATTCATGCATAAATCCAATCTGTTTTTATTTGCACTGTTTCGCACAGTATGCTACAATGTAAGGCGTCCATGAGAGATAAGGCGACCATGAAAGTTGCGCCTATATTATGTATTATATCACAAAACGAGAAATCGTGCACGATTTGTAGCAGAAATGTGCGCCTTGTGCGTGCATTTTAAAAATAATGATAGAATCATCTTAAAAGGAAGAATCCCCAATGAAAGCGATGAAAAAACTTTTCACCAAAAACAATCTGCGTTATTTGCTTGCGCTGAACGGCGGGCTTATCTTGCTGGCGGTCGGCATTCACTTTTTTAAGTCGCCAAACCACTTTGCCACCGGCGGCACATCGGGTATTTCCATTTTAATTGCCTCGCTGATTCCGCAATTAAATGTCGGCAATGTGATGTTTATTGTCAATGCCGCGCTCGTTGTGCTCGGCCTTATTTTTTTGGGTGTGCGTTGTATGGGCGTCACCATTTACTCCTCGTTTGCCCTGTCTTTTTATGTATGGCTTTTCGAAGTTATCAAACCCATGCCGACACCTTTTACAAATGATACCTTTTTAGAGCTTTGCTACGCGGTTATTTTTCCCGCCGTGGGCAGTGCCATCATCTTTAACATCGGTGCGTCCTCGGGCGGTACAGACATCGTCGCCATGATTTTGGCCAAAAAAACAAGCCTTGAAATCGGCAAAGCGCTTTTGGTGTCGGACTTTTTAATTGTGCTTGCTGCGGGCGCGCTGTACGGCGTGCGCACCGGCCTTTACTGCGTGCTTGGGCTTTTGGCAAAAGCGTTTGTGGTGGACGGCGTGATTGAGAGCATCAACGTGCGCAAAAAAGTGACGATTGTGTCGCAGCATCCACAGCAAATATGCGATTTTATCATACAAAATTTGCATCGCGGCGCCACCATTTATACGGCGCGCGGCGCATTTACCGACACGCCGGAGGAAGTGATTCACACCGTGCTGAGCCGACACGAGGCGATGGAACTGCGCAACCATATTCGCTCGGTTGACCCAACCGCCTTTTTAACCATTGTGAACTCAAGCGAAACAATCGGCCGCGGTTTTCGCGCAATTTGAAAAAGCACTTGCAAACGCGCGTAAAATAACGCATAATAGGAATATTATAGAAAGATGGAGTTGAGGGATTGTATGGGTGCTGTGACGCTTTTTATTTTGGCGCTCGGGCTTTCCATGGACGCGTTTGCCGTGTCCATCAGCAACAGCCTTTGTTTTGACGGGCTGCGGCGGCGCGATGCTGTTTTTACAAGTTTTTTGTTTGGCGTGTTTCAGGGCGTGATGCCGTTGCTTGGCTATTTTGCCGGCCGTGCGTTTGCCGACGTCATTCGCGGCATTGACCACTGGATTGCCTTTGTTTTGCTTGTATTTATCGGTGGCAAGATGATTTTTGACGCGTTTCGCGAATGGAACGAACCTGTTTCTTGTCCGGTGACACGTGTTTTAACCGTTAAAATGATGTTTGTACAGGCCGTTGCCACGAGCATTGACGCCCTTGCGGTGGGCGTGAGCCTTGCGGCGCTTGATGTGAACATTTGGCTTGCGGGCGCGTTTATTGCGTTGGTCACTTTTTTATGTTGTCTTGTGGGGCATTTGATTGGCCGCAAAGCGGGCGGCTTAATCGGCAACTGGGCACAGGTGGCGGGCGGTGTTATTTTGGTGGGAATCGGTGTGAAAATTTTAATTGAGCACACCTTTTTTTAAATTGCTTTTGCATTGAAAAAGCAACTGTTGAGGAGGACAACATGAAAAAACGTGAAAGATTTGCCTCGCGCCTCGGCTTTTTGCTGATTAGCGCAGGCTGCGCCATCGGCATCGGCAATGTGTGGCGCTTTCCGTACATCACGGGGCTGTATGGCGGCGCCGCGTTTGTACTGATTTACTTATTATTTTTAGCAATTTTGGGCATTCCCGTCATGGTGATGGAGTTCGCGGTCGGGCGCGCAAGCCGCAAAAGCTGCGCCTCCAGTTTCAAGGTGGTTGAGCCGAAAGGCACAAAATGGCACTGGTACGGCTGGTTTGGCATGGCGGGCAACTATCTTTTGATGATGTTTTACACCACGGTTTGCGGGTGGATGCTCGCGTATGTATTTAAGATGTTGCGCGGAGAATTTGTCGGTGCAACGGCAGAAGCCGCCGGCGCAACGTTCAATGCGATGCTTGCAAACCCCGGCCCTCAAATTTTTTGGATGGTGCTTTCGGTGGTGCTCGGCTTTGGCGTGTGCAGCCTCGGATTGCAAAACGGCGTTGAAAAAATCACCAAAGTGATGATGATACTTTTGCTCGGCCTGATGGTGGTGCTTTGCGTGCGCAGCGTGACGCTGCCGGGCGCGGGCGAAGGGCTGAAATTTTATTTGATTCCCGATTTTTCGCGCCTGTTTGAGCAGGGCATCAGCACGGTGGTGTATGCCGCGATGGGACAGGCGTTTTTCACGCTGTCGCTGGGCATCGGCGCGATGGCGATTTTCGGCAGTTACATCGACAACAATCACACCTTATTGGGCGAATCCATCAACATCACGCTGCTTGACACCTTTGTGGCGCTGATGGCCGGCTTGATTATTTTTCCCGCGTGTTTCGCCTATAATGTCAACCCCGGCCAAGGGCCCGGCCTTGTGTTTGTGACGCTGTCCAGTGTGTTTGGCGCAATGCCCGGCGGCGTGTTTTGGGGCGCGTTGTTCTTTGTCTTTATGAGCTTTGCGGCGCTTTCTACCGTGATTGCCGTGTTTGAAAACATTGTTTCGTTCGGCATGGATTTGTGGGGATGGAGCCGTAAAAAAGCAGTGTTTATCAACTTTTTTCTGGTGATTTTGCTGTCGCTGCCGTGCGTTTTGGGCTACAATGTGCTCTCCGGTTTTGCGCCGTTCGGCGCGGGCAGTACCGTGCTTGACCTTGAAGATTTTCTCGTGTCAAACAACATTTTGCCGCTTGGCAGCCTTGTGTATCTGCTGTTTTGCACGAGCCGTTTCGGTTGGGGTTTCAAGCAGTTTACCGTGGAGGCCGACCAAGGCGAAGGGCCGAAATTTCCAAAATGGGCGCGTGTTTACGTGAGCTATATTTTGCCGATTATCGTGCTTTTTATCTTTATCATGGGATACAAAGACAAGTTTTTCTCATAAATTGCAACACAAAACAGGCCGTCTGCGAGCAAGCGGCCTGTTTTTTTGCGCCAAAAAACACCGGCAAAAGCGGAAGGGACATTCCGTTTCTGCCGGTGCGAGGCCGGTGATGTTTCTTGCAATTATGCATCGTCTATGGCGGCACATAAGAATCGCCCCGCGAGGGTTTTATCGCGGTTTCTCAAACGGTAAAAAGCATCTGCGTCTTGGAAAACTGCTTTAAAACATGGAGAATAGGACGTACAGCCAGTGCGCGGCAACGCCGGCACACAGACCGCCGATGGTGTGGCTTAAAATGGCTTTTCCGGTCAAGTGGCTGCATTTGAGGCTGTCCATCATGGCGACGTGCGTGCTCAAATAGCCGCTCCAGCACATGCACATGGCCGTGAACACCGCGATGTCGTTGCCGCCGGCAAGACCTTGCGATACCAGTTTCGGCACAAGACCGATGGCCGCGCCCGCTGCGCCAAGTGCCGTGATGGGCACCGCAACCGCCTCGGCACTTGTGAAGCCGAACAGCGGTGTGAGAATGAACTCGATTTTGCTGCCGAGCCATGGCAGCAGTGCAATGCCCTCATAGGCCGCGCCCGTGAAGGTGCCGTCGGCCGACGCGCCGTTGGTGAGCATCATCACAATCGTGCAGATAATCAGCACGCCCGGAATGATGGCAACGCCCATGCTGACGCCGCTTTTGCCGCCGTCGAGCATGGCTTCCATCATGCGCGTGCCCACGTTGCCGGGGCGCACCTTGCGATATTGTTCCATATCCACGTCGCCCACGTCATCGCAAGCGCACATTTCTTCGGTGCCATACACTTTTTTGGTGAAATGTAGCATGATGCGCACGCTGACAATACTGCCCACAATGGCGCCGAGGTTGCCGATGAGTGCGGCGGAGATGAAATCTTCACCGGTTGGGGACGTGACACCAATCATATAGGCCGTGATGACCATGCCCATGCCGAACGCCGTGCCGATATTGGTGAGGGCCGGCAATTGATATTTTTTGAAAAAGCGGCGAAAGCCGGTGTCGTCTGCAAGCGTTAAGATGGCGGGGTTATCTGAAAAATAAGTGGCCAAAACACCGAGAATGCTTGCGCCCGGCAAATTGTACAGCGGCTTCATCAAGGGAGAAATGGCCTTGTTGACCACGCTCACCACGCCAAATTCGGTCAATAAACCGGACACCGCGCCCGCAAGCACGGCGATGGCCATAATTTTAAACACGGTGTCGAGCAGAAGTTGATAGGCCGTCGCCATCATGGTGTTGACCATGTTGATGCCGCCCATGCGCATGCCGATAAATGTAAAAAAGGCGACAAGCAGCACTATAAAAATAAGGCTTTCGGCGCTGACCACTTTTTTATAGCCGGGAATTGCGCCGCCGTTGTCCGCTTTGGTTTTTTCGTTTGTTTGTGTCATATTGAATCCCTCTATCCTATCTGGTATAACAAAAATAAGAAACGGCCGAGTTTTGGCTCGGCCGTTTGATCGCAATGCAATTTCACATTGCGGTTGTGCAACGGCCTATGGCCGGAACATTAAATCACGTTGACCCCTTTGGCTACTTTTGTGATGAAATCTTGCACGTTGGTTACCATCGTGGTGGCAGACAGGCTGCCGCGGTCAAGCAATTTGTTGACCACAAATTCGTCGGCATCCACGGTGTACAGGTACACAGGGCGAATGCTGCCATCGGCCAAAACGCGGAACGACGGTGTCATATTGCCGGTGGCAATCGTGTGCAGCATGGTGGCAAGGCAAATGACACAGGTGGATTTGCGCACGAGATCGCGCATTTTTCCCTGACCTTCGTAGGCGTCGGCAATCACTTCGGGCAGCGGGCCATCGTCGCGAATCGAGCTTGTGAGCACGATGGGCACATTGTTTTTCACGCAGCTGTAGATGATGCCGTTGTCGATGTTGTATTCATCGATAAATTTCGGGATAGAGCCGCTGCGACGCACTTTATTGATGACATCGAGGTGGTTGTAGTGGCCGTTCGGCTGCGACACCTGTGTGTAGATGTCTTGGCCGAGTGCGGTGTGCAGATAGGCGCCCTCAAGGTCATGTGTGGCAAGGGCATTGCCGGCCATCAAGCCGTGGGCATAGCCGTTTTCCACAAGTGCCTGCATTGCTGCACGCGCGCCTGCGTCAAACGAGAAAGCGGGTCCCATCACCCAAAGAATGTTGCCGTGCTCTTTTTCGTAGTTGAGCAATTCGAACAGATTATCGTAATCTTTGGCGAAAGACGTTTCGCGGCTGCGGCCTTGACGGAACACAAATTGGTCGTCCATGCCGTCGGCTGCGTCTACCGCAAAGCCGTTGCAGTGCATATAGATACCGTCTTCACATTTTTCGGTGCGGCCGAGAATGACTTTGTCGCCCTTTTTGATGTTGCGGTTTTCCACAACTTCAAGATGTCCGTCATCGCACAAAACGACGCTGGAATCCATGCGGCTTTCTTCTGCGAGCGTCCATTTGCCGTTGACTTTGTAGTATTCGGGATACATGGAGGTGCTGTGATAATTGTCGGGTGCGACGCCGTCTTTGGTAGCCGCTTCATATTTTGCGTCGGGCGCATTGACAAAAAGAGGCGCCGTAAAATCGGGATGATGATATTTCGGAGTTACAAAAGCCATAGAATTTCTCACTTTCTTATGATGCGTAAATCATGGTGCCGCTCTCGCCGATGAGCGCGAGTGCCGCTTTGTCGAGCGATGCGATGATGGATTTGCCGCCGCTGCGCACAAAACCCATGGCGGCCTGCACTTTCGGCAGCATGCTGCCGGGCGCAAACTGACCCTCGGTGCAATATTGCTCTGCTTCGGTAAGGCTCATTTTGGACAGCGATTGCTGGTCCGCCTTGCCGTAGTTGATGGCAACACGATCCACTGCTGTCAAAATAACAAGCAAATCTGCGCCGAGCAGCTCAGCCACTTTGGCCGAGGCAAAATCTTTGTCAATCACAGACGGCACGCCGATGTATTGGCCGTTTTTGCAAATGACGGGAATGCCGCCGCCGCCCGCCGTGATGACCACGGCGCCGGAATCGACAAGCGTTTTAATGACGTTTTTCTCCACAACATCGACAGGTTTCGGGCTTGGCACCACCTGACGATAGCCGCGGCCGGCGTCTTCCACCATGGTGTAGCCTTTTTCGCTTGTGATGGTGTCGGCCTGCTCTTTGGTGTAAAAAGCGCCGATGGGTTTGGACGGATTTTGGAAAGCGGGGTCTTTTTCGTCTACCAAAACCTGTGTAATCACGGTGGATACATCTTTTTGAATGCCGCGCGCGGCAAGCTCGTTTTGCAAAGCGTTTTGCAGATGATAACCGATGTATCCTTGGCTCATTGCGCCACATTCCGGAAACGGCATCGACGCTTTGATTGCGCCTGCAGCGGCCGCGCTGCTCATGCCAAGGTTAATCATGCCAACCTGCGGCCCATTGCCGTGTGCGATGATGACTTGATTGCCGGCGGCGATGAGGTCTACAATCGGTTTTGCAGTTTGTGCAATCAGCGCAAGCTGTTCTGCCGGTGTGTTCCCCAGTGCATTTCCGCCGAGTGCGATGACAATTGTTTTGCGTTCCATCGTGATTTCCTCGTTCATTCAGTTATTTTTTCTTATTTTAAAGTGGCGTACATGACCGCTTTGATGGTGTGCATACGGTTTTCGGCTTCGTCAAATACAACAGACTGTTTGCCTTCGAACACTTCGTCGGTCACTTCCATCTCGGTGATGTTGAATTTTGCAGCAATTTCTTTGCCGATGACGGTTTTGGTGTCGTGGAAAGAAGGCAGGCAGTGCATGAAAATGGCGCTCGGTTTGGCGTTTGCCATGACAGCGGCATTGACTTGGAATTTTTGCAGCATTTTTACGCGGGTTGCCCACACATCGTCCGGCTCGCCCATGGAAACCCAGATGTCGGTGTAGATGACGTCTGCGCCGGTGGTGCCCTTTTTGACGTCGTCGGTCAAAGTGATGGTGGAGCCGTTTTCTGCGGCGATGGTGCGGCAGGTGGCCACAAGCTCATCGGTGGGGAACAGTTCTTTCGGTGCACAGGCGGTGAAGTTGAGGCCGAGCTTTGCGCAAACAACCATCAAGGAGTTGCCCATGTTGTTGCGGGCGTCGCCCATAAATGTGAAGTTGAGGCCTTTCAATGTGCCGAGTTTTTCTTCAACGGTCAGCATATCGGCAAGCATCTGTGTGGGGTGAAATTCGTCGGTGAGGCCGTTCCAAACAGGCACGCCGGCATAGGCTGCAAGCGTTTCTACAAGCTCTTGGCTGTAGCCGCGATATTCGATGCCGTCATACATACGGCCAAGCACACGGGCGGTGTCGGGAATGCTCTCTTTTTTGCCCATTTGGCTAGAACCGGGGTCGAGATAAGTAACGCCCATGCCAAGATCCATGCCGCCTACTTCAAAGGAGCAGCGGGTGCGGGTGGATGTTTTTTCAAACAGCAATACGATGTTTTTGCCTTTGAGATATTCATGCGGAATGCCTGCGCGTTTCATATCCTTGAAGTTTTTGGAAAGGTCGAGCAAATAGCGAATTTCTGCCGATGAGAAATCGAGTAATTTGAGGTAGCTTCTGCCGCTGATATTGACTGACATAGTAAAATCTCCTTTTGTTTTGGTGATTTGGTGAATGATTCGGATGAATGTTGCGACCCTGTACCCGCAAGATTCAAGTGCTGACAGATTTCTTGTTTTATCGGCCGAATTCGGTTTCCGCAAGGCTGATAAATTTTTGTCATGCTGTTTGATTCCATCTTACCACTTGGCGAGCGTTCGTGGCGGACAGAGTTCATTTTTGTTCTTGTACTCTTGCGGATTCATTTTGCGCCAAAAACACAAAAAAATCAAGAAAAAAGAAGCAGTTTCACAAATGCTTTGGCAGAAGTGTTGCAAAATTCTCTTGCTTTTCAAACATTTTGCCGATTCACGTAATCTCAAATTGTACCAAAAAAAACGGAGTATTTGTCCTATTTTGTAAAAACGATGCAATAAAGTTTCGTTATATCGTTATAATTAAATTATATCAAAAATACAAAATCATCAATGAAAAGAAAAAAGTGCAAAAGCTGAATTACCTTTGTAAAAAAGCGTCTATTTGCAAGCCGGTCACGGCATTTTTGTGAAAAATTGCAACAAAAAGAGCCTGCCGAACAAGCGGCAGGCTCTTTGCGTTTTACAAGAAATTATTTTTTGGCGTTTGCGGCAGCTTCCAGCTTGTCGCGGTTATACAGTTCCGGTTTCGAGAAGAAATCGTCTTTGATTTCTTTCACTTCGCCGGACAGCATCACAAGGCCAATCATGTTCGGAATGACTACGAGCATCAGCAAGAAGTCGAGTACGGTGTACAGGCTTGCCAAATCGCCCACTGCGCCATAGATGATGGCCGCAAGGCATACATAGCGCATGACGCGAGAGAATTTGAGGCCAAACAAGGCTTCGGCGTTTTTCTCGCAGTAAAACACGATGACAAGAATCGTGGAGAGAACAAATAAAAGCAAGCAGATGGAAAGAATGATGCCGCCCACGGCGCCAAAAGTATCGGTAAAGGCAAATGCGGGCATGGATTCCGGTTTCATGCCTTCCATTTTCCACGCGCCTGTGGTGATGACGGTAAGCGCGGTCAATGTGCAGATGCAGATGGTGTCGACGAATACTTCAAACACACCCCAGAGGCCTTGACGTGCCGGATGATCGGTGACGGCGGCCGAGTGTGCATACGGTGCAGAGCCCATGCCGGCTTCGTTCGAGTAAGAGCCGCGCGCCATGCCCCAACGAATGGAGTTGGCAATCACAGAACCGGTAAAGCCGCCCACGGCAGCCTGTGTGGTGAATGCGCCTTTGAAAATCAGCAAAAATGCTTCGGGAACGGCGGTGATGTTTGCGCCGATGATGATGAGCGCACATGCGGTGAATGCAAGCGCCATCAGGGGAACCATTTTTTCGGTGACGGCGCCGATGCGTTTGATGCCGCCGCACACGACAAGCGCCGTGATGCCAAGCACGAAAATGGCGGTGACAAGTTTCGGAATGCCAACGGCCTCAGCCGTGGTGCACACAGAAAGGCTTTGCACGGAGATGGACGGGACAATCTCCAGCATAAAGAAAAACGCACACATAAAGGCAAACACTTTGCCGACCGGCCCTTTGATGCCCTTTTTCAGGTAATAAGCCGGACCGCCGACAAATTCGCCCACGGCGTTTTGTTCACGATATTTGATGCCGAGCGCAACCTCGGAAAACTTGGTGGCGGAGCCAATCAGTGCGGTAATCCACATCCAAAATACGGCGCCGGGGCCGCCGAGTGCGATGGCTGTCGGCACGCCGACGATATTTGCCGCGCCGATGGACGACGCAAGCGCAGAGCAAGCAGCTTGGAACGGAGAAACCGTGCCCTCGCCCTCACTCTTTTTGAAGATTTTACCAAACGTTTGGCTCATGATGTAGCCAAATTTGCCGAACTGGAAAAAGCCGAGTCGAATAGTCAAAATGACACCGCCGCCGACCAAAATCACCAGCATCGGGATACCCCAGATAAAGTTGGTTAAATTGGTGAGCGCCTGTGTTATCGCAGTAAAAATTGCGTTCATAATTGCCTCCCTAATTAAATAAGCAAAGAAACCTCTTTTGGCATCCTTGCGAATGACTTGCGTTTTCGAAGTTACAGCACGACAAAAGCACAAGAAAAAGGGGAGCTGATTTGCGCACACAAAAGCGGCAAGCAACAATACGCTTTCAGTTACAGGGTGAAAGCATACAAAAAAATATGTGACGCAGCCATGCGTTTTGTGCAACTTCGTTTATTATACGTGCCCGCGTGTCAAAAGTCAAGCCTCTTTCGCGCTTGCATCTCTTGTGCATATAAGGTATTATTAAGACAGAAGAAATAAATTTTCCAAAGTTGCTGTCGATTGCATCCCGCATGCTCTTGAGAAAGGAGAGATTCATGGCCGAGCTGATTCAAATGCAAACGCCCTTTCGCTCCCATTGGGACAAGAGCAAATTGTGCAGTTTTGACACCGAGGTGATTGACGCGCCCACGCAGCCGCTCATTCATCAAGAGGCGCGCTTTTTGCTGTTTAACAAAGGCGAGGGCGTGATTGTGGTGCAGGGCAAACCCTATTCTCTGCGCCCCGGCACACTGCTTGCCATTTTGCCGTGGGAAATCAGCGAGGTCATCGAGGTGACCGCGCCGCTGCAATATTATTTGCTGATTTATCATTTTGACACACTCGGCCAATTGATGAAGGCCTTTTACAACAGCAACAACGAGCCGTTGCGGTTGATGACAAGTTTTGCCGAAAAAGCCGCGGTGTATTGCGACAAAGAACAGGCGCGCAGAGTGACGGATATTTTTCACGAACTGCGCGATGAAATCGGCACAGAAAGCGCCTCGCAGCCGCAGGCCGACCGGCCGCTGGGCGGCGTATATATCACGAATCATCTGGTGTCTTTGATTGTTTTGTTCATCCGCTTTGGCAACGAGGCCGCGTCGGCGGAGGACGCGCACGCGGACAGCCGTGAAAACGAAGAAGTTTTTTACTATATTTATACGCACTTAAACGGCAAAATTTCGCTCAAAATGCTCTCGCAGGTTTTTTATCGCAGCGAGAGCGCCATCAGCCGCTACATCAAGCAGATGACCGGCCTCTCCCTCACGAGCCTTTGCCACGAAATGCGCATCTGCAAAGCGGCCAATTATCTGCTGCACACCGACTTGACGCTTGAGGAACTGGCCGAAATTTTAGGCTATGCGGATGCATCGCATATCTCGAAAGTGTTTTCGGCACGCATCGGCATGAAAATCAGCGAATATCGCAAAACCTATCAAAAAGTAACCGACATTTGCAAGGTGAAAGAGAGCAAAAAAGCATATACCTTGGTGTCGTATATTTACAGCAACCACACCGAAGAACTGACCGCACAAAGCGTTTGCGCAGAGCTTGGCATCAGCGCCGCCGAGCTCAACCGCACGCTGCTGTATCAGGTGGAAAAAAACTTTGAAGATTTTTTGAACTATACACGCATCAACCATGCGTGCCGCTTGCTGCTCACAACAAACGAAAGCATCATCACCATTGCCGTGGAAGTCGGCTACAATAACACCAAAACCTTCACGCGCAATTTTTTAAAATGGAAGGTCATGACACCGGCCGATTTTCGCCGCCGCGTCAACTTGCAGCATGGCATTTTTGCCGAGCCTGCCGAATAAAAAACGGCATTGCAAATCAGAGATTCCGATTGACTTTATGGCTATTTTCGGCTATAATTTTATAAATTTTATACGATTGTACAAGAGAGGAAGTCGCCCACATGTTTCGTATTACCGAAAATGAAAACGAAAACAAATTTGCATGGTCCTCCATCGGCGATATTGGCGAAGGCCGAAAAAATCTGGGCGGTGATATGCCGGTTCTTGTGTACAGGCTTCTGGAATACACCTTGCGCGACGTGCTTGCAAGCCGCTTTGGCAACGAGGCAATGATTGATGTTTTTCGCAGCGCGGGCAAACTTGCCGGCAGCGAATTTTCAAAAAACGTGCTGAATCTCGCCTTGCCGCTGAATGACTTTTTGGCGCATTTGCAAAACGCACTTGAAACCGCCAAAATCGGCATTTTACGCATTGAAAAATTCAATCCCGAAACAGGTGCCGCCACCTTGACCGTCAGCGAAGATTTAGACTGTTCCGGCCTGCCGGTGACGGGCGATGTGGTTTGCAATTACGACGAGGGGTTTTTGGCGGGTGTGTTGACAGAATATACGCACAAAGATTATATTGTCACCGAGGTGGACTGTTGGGCAAGCGGTTCACGCGTTTGCAGATTTGAGGCTCATGTGCGCGCATCACAGGAGGACTAGCCATGAGAGAACAGGATGTCGAAATTCTGCTCGCGCAAATCCAAAACATCATTTTAAATAAGCCTATTTCCGGCATTGCCAAAACCGAATCCGAGGAACTGGCCGATTTACAGGACGCAATTTCGTATCTGGCCGATTCTTTGTCGGAGGCCAACGAGTTTCTCAAAAATTTGTCCATGGGCAATCTTGACGCCAAAACGCCCAGTCGTCACAATTTTTTGGCGGCCAGTTTGAAAGAACTGCATGCCGGCCTGCGCAGCATTACATGGCAAGCCGAGCAAGTTGCCAACGGCGATTACGGCCAAAAAGTGAATTTTTTGGGTGAATTTTCCGATTCGTTCAACAAAATGGCCGCACAGCTTGCCGAGCGCGAAGCCGCTTTGCGCGAGCAAACAGACGCGCTGACGCATTCGATGAACCTTTTAATTGCCATTATGGACGGCATGGACAGTTGGGTGCTTGTGGCCGAAAAAGATACAAACCAAGTGTTATACACCAATCAATCGGCACACGAGCGTTTTTACGATGCCGGCACCGGTCTTTATATCTGCGGCGAATACAACTGTTTGCTGCACAAAAATTTACTCGCGCGGCCGAGCGCAGACTATGAGCAGCCGTTTGAATTTCATTGTCCGCGCAACGACAAAACCTTGCGCGTGAAAGCATTTGCCATTCACTGGAACGGCAAAATGGCATATGTATATTTTATCGCAGACATCACCGGCGAGCGCGCGCAAACAAACAAGCTTGAAAGTATGGCCTTTAAAGACGAACTGACCGGCCTGTATAACCGCCGCTATGGCATTCAGCAGTTGACGGCGCTGCTTTCGTCGGGACAGCCGTTTGCCGTTTGTTTGATTGACCTTGACCAATTGAAATGTGTCAACGACGAACTTGGGCACACCATCGGCGACGAATATATCACCACCGTAACGCATGAAATGACACGGCTGTGCTGCGACGAGTGCAGTTTGTTTCGCGTGGGCGGCGACGAATTTGTGGCGCTGCGGCAAGACGGAACAGAGGAAATCATGCGCAAAATGGTATCCAAACTGGAAAAGCGCATCGCCGCCATTCCGCGCAATTATACCATGGCCATCAGTTGCGGCATTTTGGCCGTGCCCGCCGGCTCTGATTTGACGGTTGAAAACGTGATGACGCGCGTAGACGAAAAAATGTACGTCGTTAAAAACGAAAAGAAAAAACGCAGAAATGCGGCAGCCGGCACATAGAATTGCCCTGTGAGAGGGTGCATAGCCGTTTCATAAACTGTAAAAAGCATGAAGCTGCTATAGAATAAAGCCGTCGAATCGTTGTTTGGTTCGACGGTTTTTGCAAAATCGGTATTTTGACACATGAAAATCCACCACAGAACTGGGGGGAAACGCGATGATTTTACTGCATGGAAAAGGCGTATCCGACGGCATTGCCGCGGGTAAAATCTGCTTTTATAAAGCGGCAGCACAGGCGGCGGTGCGCACGAAAATCACAGACACCGACGCCGAGCTTGCGCGTTATCACGCCGCAAAAGAAGTTGCAAAAACGCAGCTCAAAGAGCTGGAACAAACGGCGCTTGTGCGGCTTGGCGCCGACAGTGCCGCGCTGTTTGAAACACACGCCCTGATGCTGGACGACATGGAATTTGTGGCGGCCGTCACGCAAAAAATAACGACAGAGCATTTGAATGCGGCGGCGGCTGTATCGGATGCGGCCAATGCGCTCAGCGCTGTGTTCACCGCGCTCGATGACGATTATATGCGCGCGCGCGCCGCCGATGTCCTTGACATCACCGCGCGTTTGCTCGGCGTTTTAAACGGTGCGCAATCGCTTTTTCATACCGCCACGCCCGTAATTCTCGCGGCAGACGACCTTTCGCCGTCTGAAACCGTGCAACTGGACGCGCATAAAATTCTTGGATTTGTCACGCGCGGCGGCAGCGAAAATGCCCACACAGCCATTTTGGCGCGCACAATGGGCATTCCGGCTGTCATTGGCGTCGGCGATGCGCTTTTGGAGGAATACGACGGGCAAAACGCACGCATTGACGGAAAAAACGGCACATTGTTGCTATTGACGGACGGCGAGGAAACGTCTTTTGCCGACGATGCTGCCGAAAAAGAAGCGCAAAAAAAGGCGCTTGACACCTTAAAAGGCTTGCCGGACTGCACCGCAGACGGCCGTGAACTGACGCTGTTTTGCAACATCAACGCGCCGGCACAAGCGGCGCAGGCCATGGCATGTGACGCCGCCGGCATCGGCCTGTTTCGCACAGAATTTCTCTATCTTGCCGCAAACGACTACCCCACGGAGGACGCGCAAACGGCGGCGTACCGCGATGTGGTGCAAACCATGGCGGGAAAACGCGTGACGCTGCGCACCATGGACATCGGCGCGGACAAAACGGCCGCGTATTTCAATTTGCCGCACGAGGCCAATCCGGCGCTCGGCATGCGTGCCATTCGCCTCGGCCTCACGCGGCCTGCACTTTTGTTGACACAACTGCGTGCCATGTATCGCGCGTCTGCCTACGGCAGCGTTGCCATTTTGTTTCCCATGATTACCGCACAGTGGGAGGTGGCCGCGCTCAAAAAGCTTTGTGTCACCGCACAAAATCAGCTTGCGGCCGAGGGCATTCCCTTTGCGGCAAACGTGCCGCTCGGCGCGATGCTTGAAACGCCCGCCGCCGTGTTGGTGGCCGAAAGCCTTGCGACGGAGGTGGACTTTTTTTCCGTCGGCACCAACGATTTGACGCAGTATACCTTGGCGCTCGACCGACAAAATGACAGTTTATCGCAGTTTTACGACGCGCACCATCCGGCGCTTTTGCGCCTGCTCACCATGGCGGCAGACGCCGCACGCGCGGCCGATATCCCCATTTGCATTTGCGGCGAACTTGCGTCAGACGCGTCGCTGTTGCCTGTCTTTTTGAAAATCGGCATCACTTCCCTATCCGTGCCACCGCAAAAAGTGTTGCCGCTGCGTAAAGTTTTAAGAGAAATTGAGGGAGAATGTCATGCACCATCAAGGGACAATTCGGATTGAAACACCGCGTTTGCTGCTGCGGCCGTTTGTGATGGCAGACTGCGCCGCCGCCTTTGCAAACTGGACAAATGATGCAAAAGTGACCGCGTTTTTGCGCTGGAAACCACACGAAAACATCGCCGTCACACAGGAAATTATAAAATCATGGGTGGACGGCTATGCCGACAAAAATTTTTACCAATGGGCTATCGTCCTCAAAGAAAACGGCGACGCGCCCATCGGCACACTCAGCGTTGTTGCGCAAAGCGAGGAACTGAGCCTTGTGCACATCGGTTACTGCATCGGCAGTCAATATTGGCACAAGGGCATCACATCCGAAGCCTTTTCTGCCGTGATACCGTTTTTTTTCGAGCAAGTAGCTGTAAATCGCATTGAGTCGCAACACGACCCGCGCAATGCAAATTCCGGAAAAGTGATGCAAAAATGCGGCCTAACTTATGAGGGCACGTTGCGCCAAGCCGACAGCAGTAACAAAGGAATTGTCGATGCTGCGATGTATAGCCTTTTGGCAGAAGAATATTTTGCGCGCGCGTAAAACAAAAATATTTACAAAAAAACAAAGCCGACGCTGTGGAGTCTACACACAGCGCGGCTTTGTTTTTTGCACAGGGAGCGGCGCTCCTGCGCACCGCTCTAAATTTATCTACACAATTTCGGCATCGTCCTCGTCCTCCTCGGTTTCGTCCGCAGGGGGTGCAGGGTCAAACGCGAGAATGTCGAGAAGCTCCGTCCAAAATTGTTGCAGGCTCATGAAAAATCCTCCCTTTTAAACCACCGGTTTGATGTCATAATTGGTATAATCGGTGGCGTTCACATCGTCAATCACGTCAATGCGCTCCCAGTTTCCGCTCACGGCGGGGTTATAGGTGCAGCTTTGACAGCTTCCTTTGTACATACTGCCGGCGAACGCGCCAATCCACGAGCCGTTTGCCTTGATGATGAGCGGCACATCTACGCTGCATCGAATAAAATCGGTGAAAAATCCGGCGCCCGCAAAACCGCCCGTCATAAAGGGCATCGCAAAAGAAAGGCCTTCTTGATTTTTCTGAAAACCGGTCACCGTGCCGACGGCGGAGCAGTCTTTGATGATACTCCCATACGTACTGCCGCAGAAAGCGCCCACTTCATTTGTACCGGCGACGTCTGCGTCAACGGTGCAGTTTTCAATCGTATTGTCGCGATACACCGCAAGTCCGTCTTCCGTGGATGGCAAATCGCGCATTGTGGAGTGCGATTGCCCCACAAGGCCGCCGACAATCGCAAGGCCGCTCACACTTCCCTGTACGTGACAGTTTTTGATGCTGCCGGCGTTTGCACCCGCCAAAATGCCCGTGCCTGTGCCGGTAGATTTGATATTTGCCTGCTTTATCGTCAAATTTTGCACCGTGCCCTCTTTGCCAATCTGGTTGAAAAATCCCGCCATACCGGACATGCCATCGTTCTCTGTCGCTTGTATGTCCAGTGTCAGGCCGGTAATCGTGTGTCCCTGCCCGTCAAACAGGCTGTTGAAGCCGTTTTCGGAGGCATCGCGCGGGTCATAAACGTCAAGCGCACGCAAATTTTGCCCAATGGGGGGAAACGCGACGCCGGTCAAATCGAGGTCTGCCGTCAACAGATAGGTGTTGCCGACATAAGCATAACCGTGCTCGTTATAATCTTTGGCAAAGGCCAATAGTTCGTCCACCGTGCCGATTTTCACTGTTTTTACGTCCGTATTCAGTGCCGCGGGCGGCGCGTTAACAACCGTTGTCAGCCGATAAATTCGGTCGCCTACGGCAAATTTTTTGGCAAGTTCCGGCGGCACAATGTCTGCCGTAAACGGTGTCAGCGTGTACGTGACATCCGCAAGCGGCCGCATTTCATGAATTGTGCGTGCAAATGTGAGCTGCAATGCACCGTCCGCGTTTTGAATGCCTTGTTTTAAGGTGAGCGTGATGGGGTTTTCCGGTGTTTGCGCAACATAGCTGCCTTGCGGAAAGTTTGCGTCCGGCGCAGTCATTTTTCCGTCGTAAAGCAGATGTGCACCCGCTTGCAGCACGGCAATCGGCACCGTGTAATAGCGGTCGGCACCCTCGCCCTGCTGATAGGCTTCGATATCGCCGTACGTCGCGAGATAGGCATACACAAAATAGTCGCTTTGTGCAAATTGCCAACCCACCGATGGGGTTGCATATCCGTTTGCTGCCTCCTCATAGAGCCGCATCAATTCCATCGCTTGCGCGGGAATTTCTGCCTGTGTGATTTGCGTTTCGCCTGCCGCCAAAATGGGCGCAGACGCATTTTCCGCCGACGCACTGTCGGACGCGGGCAGCTCTTTCACGGTGCATGCCACAAGGCTTGTGGTGAGCACGCTTGCCGCGAGCAAAAGCGCGAGCAACGCGATGCCGCTGTGCTTTTTATTC
>JAVXRV010000015.1:0-23494 GCA_036643515.1 Ruthenibacterium sp. | reverse complement strand
AATCGTAGGTCATTTTGACCGCGCGGTTCACGCCGAAACAAAAACCGGCTGTTTTCGCCACAATAATTTTCATAAATACTGTCTGTTCTCCTCTAATAATTTTTCAAGCGCCGCTTCGAGCAAAGCTTTATTCGCACGCAGTTTTGCGGCGCTGCGCGGCTCGCCAATCGTCAATTTTTCGGCGGGAATCGGCTTGCCGAACACAATGGTGCAGCGGCCGAACGCTTTCATTTTGCCGCCCTGATAGATGATGCGACATGGAATCATGTCGACGCCGGCTGCGGCGGCCACGACGAACGCACCGCTTTTGAGGTGGCCGAGATTGCCGTCTTTGCTGCGTGTGCCCTCGGGAAAAATCAAAAGTCCCTGTCCGTTTTTGACGTCCTCGATGGCGATGTCGACCACTTCGGTGTCACCTTTGCCGCGATGCACGCACACGACATTGACATGCCGCCACATCCAGTCGAGAAAAACATTTTTGCCGAACAGCTCCTCTTTGCCGAATATCACCATGCGTTTGCCCCAATAACGCGCAATGACCACAAAAACAGGGTCAATGGCAGAAAGATGGTTTGGCGCGAGTACAAAACCGCGGTCTTTGATGAGGTTTTCTTTGCCTATCACTTTGATGCGGAACATGATATGCCAAGCAAGCCACGCGAGCGTGATAATGATACAATAAAACATCGTTTTGTCCTTTCCGGAGTTAGTTTTGCAGCTTTTTGGCAATGGCCGCAAGCAAAAGCGCAAGCGCACCCTCGAAATCGACATCTGTGGTGTCGATTGTGATGGCGTCGGCGGCGGCTTTGAGCGGCGCAATGGCGCGGTGGGTGTCGTTGTAGTCGCGCTGTTTGACATCGGCCAGCACAGTTTCATAGGACGCTGTTTCGCCTCTTTGCACAAGCTCTGCATGGCGGCGGCGCGCACGCTCCTCTGCTGTGGCCGTCAGGAAGATTTTTACGTCTGCATTTGGCAACACTACGGTGCCGATGTCGCGGCCATCCATTAAAATATTGCTGGTTTTGGTGAAATTGCGCTGTGTATCGAGCAAAAACGCACGCACGGCGGCATAGGCCGACACGGTGGAGGCCGCCATGGACACCTGTTCTGTGCGAATGAGCGCGGAAACGTCTGCGCCGTTCAAAAACATGTGCTGTGCACCGTCCACATAGCGCAAATCAAGCTCGATTTGCGGCAAAAGTGCGCTGACTGCCGTTTCGTTTTGAAGGTCTACCCCCTGTTGTAGCGCAAACAGGCCGATGGTGCGGTACATGGCGCCGGTATCGACATAAATATAGTGGAGCTGTGCCGCAAGGCGGCGTGCCAACGTGGATTTGCCCGCACCGGACGGGCCGTCAATCGCAATGGATTTCATCATCAAGAACTCCTTTATCGTTACACATAAAATATTTACGCTATATGACTTGCCGCCGCATAAGCCGTGGCAAAGGCAATGCCGAGATTGTAGCCGCCGGTGTAGCCGTCGACGTCGAGCACTTCGCCCGCAAAATAAAGGCCGTCACAAAGTTTGCTCTGCATGGTTTTGGGGTCGATTTCTTTGACGTTGACCCCGCCGCTTGTGATGACGGCATGTTCTAAATCGCCCTTGCCCGTGAGGTCGATGGGGAAATTTTTGAGCAGCATGAGCAGTTTCTGACGTTCTTCGCGCGTGATTTGATTGACCTTTTTGTCGGGCGCAACACCCCACATCTCGAGCATCACCGGACGCATGGACGCGGGCAGCAGTTTGACAAGACAATTGGCGGCATCGGCCGCGCTGAGGATGAGAAAATCTTCGTCAATGCGCTTTTGCAGCTTTTCGGGCGAAAGTGCGGGTTTTAAATCGATGGTGAGATGATAGGCATATTTTTGCATATCGCGGATATGGGCGCTCGCCGACAGGACGAGCGGGCCGGACACACCAAAATGGGTGAACAGCATTTCGCCCTGCTCGCTGAAAATGGCTTTTTTGCCCTCGAATAAAGTGAGCACGATGTTTTTGAGCGACAAACCCATCATTTTTTTGGCGGTGTCGCCGCGCTCTACAAGCGAAACAAGGCTTGGTTCGGGCGCGACAACGGTATGGCCTGCCTGCTTTGCGAGCGCGTAGCCATCGCCCGTAGAGCCTGTGACAGGATAGGACACGCCGCCTGTGGCGACGAGTACGGCATCGGCGGACAGCGTTTTTCCGTTTGACAGGGCAACGCCTGTGACGCGGCCGTTTTCGAGAACAAGCGCGTTTGCGGCTGCGTGATAAAGGATTTTTGCGCCGCCGGCATAGCGCAAGAGCGCATTTAGGATATCGGCCGCGCGGTCGCTTTGCGGAAATACGCGGCGGCCACGCTCGGTTTTGAGCGGGATTTGCAATGTGTTTTCGAATAAATCCATCACGGCGGACGGCGGGCACGCATTCAGCGCGGAATATAAAAAGCGCGGATTGCGGCGAATATTTTTCATAAATTCATCGGGTGTGCAGTTGTTTGTGACGTTGCATCGCCCTTTGCCGGTGATAAGCAGCTTTTTGCCGGCCGCGTCCATATGCTCGACAATCGTGACCGTATGGCCGGCGGCAAGCGCTGTGCCGGCTGCGAACAAACCGGCCGCTCCCGCGCCGATGATACATATTTTTGCCATAGTTCTCCTTTTGCGGCTTCGATTCAGCCGAATAAATTTTGGGGATAAAATTGGGTCATCGCCGTGTCGGTGCAATGAATGCCATCGTAAAAATCAAGTGCGGTGAGGCCGCAATCGTAGGGATTGTATGAACCGAACAGCGGAACATCGAGCTTTTTGGCAAGTTCTGACACGAGCGTCTGCGTGCCGAGCAGCGGCACATAGCTATCGGTTTGGGTGCACATATAATCGTAATAATCGGGGTGGAACGGCGCGAGCATCAGCGCAACTTGCACGCCGTCGGCCTGCAACGAACGGACAAATGCCTCGAGCTGACGCAAAAGAGGCTCGGACACACCGTTAAAGTTGCGTGCAAATTCCGGTTTTGCCACAATGACATTTGCCGCGCGCGCCGCCGTTTCCTCGGGCAGAATCGTGCGCAGTTTTTCGTTGTAGCAATAGCTGCCGTCGGCGCGGCGCATATCGGTGACGGTGTAGAAATCTTGCGTCGGAACGGCGTTTCTATCGGCAATCAGACCGCGTTTGATATAGTCTAAACTCGTTTGAAAATAGGGAATGGAAAATGCCTGTCCCTTTTTTTCGGCCGCTTGCAGCCACAATTCGAGCTTGCTTGATTTGAGCGGCGCGAAACCTTGTTGTTTGCAAAAGGCGGTGTAGCCGTCGGTCATGGCGCGTTTTTCGAGTGTACCCTCGCTCAAAAACCAACTGTCTACCGTGATAATGACACGTTTGGGCGCAAAGTTTTTGCTTTTGAATAATTCATAAATAGAGATGCAGTCGCGCAAGTCGGCGCCTGTGACGCCCGCGCAGAACGTGTTTTCGTCGCCGGTCAATTCTTTGGTGATTTGCATGGCATGGCTTGAGCCGAGCACGAGCGTGTCAATCGGCTGTGTGCGCAGGTTTGCGTACGTTTTCATGAACGTGCGGTCGTCCATATTGCGCAGATTGGTGGCGTTTTCGCCGCTTGCGAGAATGGCGGCGACTTTTTGTTCGTAATCACCGCGCAGGACATTGGCGGGGTCGGCATACCAGTTGACGCACACAAGCAGGCACACAAACGGCAGAAAGCAAAGCGCCGCTTTGCAGAGTTTTTTCATGATGCCCACTCCTTAAAATTGAAAATAAATGAACGACGATTTGCCGAGCACGCCGAACAGCGCGAGCATCAGCAGCATTGCATAGTAAAGCGTCATGCGCACGGCCGGTTTTTGCGCACGTAAATACGCGCCTGTTTTTTGTTTGGCGAGAGCGGCACGCCACTCGAGAAGCTCGGTAAAGCCGATGGACACAAGCAAAAGCAAGCTTGTGACACGGCCGATGCCCATGGTTTTGAGCGTGGCAATCACACCCGACGGTGCTGTGAGTGCGGCTGACCAGCCGGTGAACAGATGCGTGTAGAGATAAAGCGCGTCTGTCATGTTTTCGGCGCGAAAAAACACAATGCAACTTGTGAACAGCAGATAAACAGTGGCGATTTGCAGCGTGGCGTACAGCGTTTTATAGCGAACAAGCGGATTTTTTTGCGCCAATTTTGCGCGCGGCGCGGCGGTCATCTTGCCAAGCACCATATAAATGCCGTTGAGCAATCCCCAGACGGCAAACGTGAGGCCTGTGCCGTGCCAGATGCCACTGACGAGGAAGATGATGAGAATGTTGCACACCGTGCGCAGCGTGCCTTTGCGACTGCCGCCGAGCGGGAAATAGAGATATTCGCGAAACCAACTTGTGAGGCTGATGTGCCAGCGCCGCCATAAATCGGTATAGCTGCGCGCGGCAAACGGACGTGTGAAGTTTTCCATCACGTCCATGCAGAGCATCTGCGCCGCGCCGATGGCGATGTCGGAATAGCCGGAGAAATCGCAATAAAGCTGATAGGAATACAGCAGTGCCGCGAGCAGCAGATACGGGCCGGTGTATTTTGTGACATCGACGAAAACGACGTCTACCATATTGGCGATGGTGTTGGCGACGACGAATTTTTTGAAAAAACCCCACAACATGCGCGACGCGCCCTTGCAGAAGGTTTCGTAGACAAAAGGCCGTGCGCCGGCAAACTGCGGCAATAAATTGCGGCCGCGCTCAATGGGGCCGGAGGCGACGAGCGGGAAGAAGCTGACGAATGCCGCATAGCGGATAAAATTGCGCTCTGGCTTTTGTTTTTCACGGTAAATGTCGATGAGATACGCGAGGACGGTGAACGTATAAAAACTGATGCCGAGCGGCGCAAGGAGGCCGGTATCCGGCAGCAAAACCGGCAGGCCGACGTTTTGGCAAAGATGCATCAGCGTTTTGCCGAACGCATCGTAATATTTGAAAAAGCAGAGATTGCCCAAAAACAAAAGCAGAAATATCGTTAAAACGGCCTTGCGTTTGCCCGTCGTTTTGGCCGACGCAATCAAATGCGCGGCAAAATAGCTGAGCAAAATGGCCGCAAAAAGCATCAGTACATAGCCAAAGCCGGTGGCGGCGTAAAACACAACGCTTGCACACAGAATGGCCGCGTTTTTATAACGCGGCGGCACTGCATAATAGACGCAAAGCGTCACGAAAAACAGCGCAAAAAATGAAACGGACTGAAAAGCCATAACCGCCTCCATCATTGAAATAAAATATAATAACGCGTCGCGTGCTCACAAATTATTATATCGTGTTTTTGCGTTATCTGCAACTGTTGAGTGTTCTTGCAAGCTCGATTAAAACAGGATAGGTGTTGAGCTTCGGTTCTTTGAGCACCGTTTCGAGCAATTGCGCAAAAAGCCAGTTGGTGCGAATGGTGTAAATATGCTCCGCACGCAACTCTGCTGCCGTGATGGCGAGCTGTGCGGTGTGGTATGGCTCTTTGCTTGCGAGGAGCTGTGTATAGAGCGCAATGCTTTGCTGCCACGCGGGGTTGAGCTGTGTGAACGTGGCGGCGGCAACGGAAAAATCAAACAGCGGCAGGCCGGAAAGCAGCTTTTTCAGCGCATAGGGTGTTTGCGGAATCGGCGATGAAAATACGGTTTCGTATGCGCATAAAAGTTTTGTGCGTTTTTCGGGGAAGTTGAGTTTTTCGCCGACGCGGGCGATGTCTGCCTTGCAAAAATGCAAAAAGCCCCACCACCGCGTTGCTACCGTGGCCGGCAAGTTTGCGAGCGGATGCAGACACGGCGCAGCGCCTTTGATGCCGAATTTGACAAAGCCGCCCGCTGTGACAAGCGGCGCAAGCGCTTCGGGGTGCTCGGACAATAAAATGGCCTGTATCGTGTCGCACACCTGTTTTGCGGGCAGCGCGGCAATGCGCGGCGCGGCGGTGTTGGCAGCTTCATAAACCGGCCACGCCACTGTGGCGTTTAAACTGGCGGCCGCGGAATAAAGTGCCAAAATATGTAAAGGATTGTTTTCAAAAAACGATTTCGGTTCTGTTTTGCAGCCGAGCACATAGCCGTGACCCGTGTCTTTGACGGTCAAGCCGGCATTTTCGATGATTTGGTCAATGGCGCGCGTCAGACGCATGGCACTTCCCCCTTTATTCGACAGGATGATTATGCTTTCTATTATAGCATATTTATAAAAATGGAGAAAGCTGTTTATTTTATGGCGCAAACGCGGTATAATTATAACGTGAATATTGAAACGACAGAGGAGTGGACATAAATGAACGGATTTGACAGCAATTTACTGGACGGCAAAACCAAATTGCATTTTGTGGGCATTGGCGGCAGTGGCATGTTTCCACTGGTGCAGATTTTGCATGAAGTCGGCTACGAAATTACAGGTTCGGACGTGGGCGAAGGCGATATCATTGACCGCGAACGCAAACTTGGCATCACTGTGTATCAAGGACATAATGCCGAAAATGTGCATGGCGCGGAACTGGTGATTTACACCGCCGCCATCATGAAAGGCAATCCCGAAGTGGAAGAAGCGCAAAGGCTCGGCATTCCGACTGTGGAACGCAGCATTTTGCTTGGCTATGTTTCCAACACCTATCCGCACCCGATTTGTATTGCCGGCACACACGGCAAAACGTCCACGACGGCCATGACAACCCAGATTATGGTGATGGCCGGCAAAGACCCCGCCGCGGTTATCGGCGGCAAACTGCCGCTCATTGACGGCTACGGCCGCTATGGTGCAGGGCATGAAATCATCGTGGAAGCGTGCGAATATTCGAACACGTTTTTGCATCTTGTGCCGCATACGTCTGTGATTTTGAATGTGGACGCGGATCATCTTGAATTTTTTAAGACGATGGACAATTTGAAAGAATCGTTCCGCCGTTTTTGCCTCTTGACCGAAAATACGATTATCGCCAACATTGACGACGCAAATACCGTACAAGTTGTCGGCAATGTCGACCGTATCGTGCGCACTTTCGGTGTTGACTCCCCCGCCGATTTTCGCGCGACGCATATTACAGAATATCGGCCGTCGTTTTTTGCGTTCGACGTGGAGGAATTGGGACATAAAAAAGTGCGGATTGAACTGTCTGCGCCGGGATATCACAATATTTACAACGCACTGGCGGCCTATGCGTGCGCGTCACTCAGCGGCTGCACGCCGGAAGAATGCGCCACCGGTTTGAATGCATTTAAAGGCGCGGGGCGTCGGTTTGAGTTTTTGGGTGACGTGAACGGCGTGACGATTGCCGACGACTACGCACATCATCCGACAGAGCTTGCCGCGACCTTAAATGCCGCCAAAAAAATGGATTATAAGCACGTTTGGGCGGTGTTTCAGCCGTTCACCTACACGCGCACGCAGATGCTGCTTGACGATTTTGCGAAAGTTTTGCAGATTGCAGACCATGTTGTGATGACGGAAATTATGGGCAGCCGCGAGCGTGCCGCAGATTATACCATTCGCACAAAAGATTTGGCGGCAAAAATACCGGACAGCGTGTGGTTTGACACGTTTGATGAAGTGGTGGAGCATGTGCTGAAAAATGCCGAAAAAGGCGACCTTGTGATTACACTGGGTTGTGGGGATATTTATAAAGCCGCGAAAAAGATGATGGCACGCGGAAAATAGAATTTTATACCGCATTTTGATAGAAAACTGCAATAGCAGAAGGAACAAGCACAGACACAGACGGCAAAAAACCTAAAAAGCCCTCCGTATGCTCACACTGAACATGCGGAGGGCTTTTACGAATGCGCAAACTATCTATCATGATACTATCGCAGTACCGTGCAGTTATCACCCGCATTCGTATAAAATTGTAATTCCGTTTCTTGCTTTGGCTTGCATGGCAAACTGCACCGCGGGATTTTGCGTGAGTGGATCTTCTATGCCGATGCCTATGGCGCAAACGCCGTCTATTGCGGGCAATATGGTTTTGGTCACGATTTTTTTACTCGGAATCAGCGCCGTTGTTTGCAGAGAAACGGGCGTTTTTTGCAAAACTTGGCCGGCTGCATTGAGCTGATACACAAAGACAGGCCAATCCCAATACAGCGGTGCTGCACCATAATTTTGCCATGTCAATGTGAGTGTATCGCCTTTTACGCGCGCTTCACACACCGCGATTTGATAGCCGAGCTGCTCTTTGATTTTCGTGACGGCACTGCCGTTTTGCGCTTCTTCTGTCTGTGTGTGCGGACATTTTGGGCCGATAAACGTCATGTGGGACGCTTTGATGAGCGCGAGCGTTTGCGGTAAATCGGCGCCGAGCATTTGTTGCATCGGAATGCTGCTTGTAAATTCGCCGCCCACCGGCGCATGCATCCAGATATCTGTTGCCGGCACAAGTTTTTCCGGCGTTTTGGGTTGGGTGTATTCCCCGCCGTTTTGCAGCCAATCGAGCCATTCGTTTGTATCCTCCGCATGGCCTGTCATATCGTTGTAAACGCCCATATTGTAGGTGCTGACCGGTGCAAACGGACGGCGCATCAAAAGTTTTGCCGTGCTGAAACTGTGCAGATACGGGGCGATATACTGTTGCCGAATGGCGGCCGGCGGAATACGCGGCAAGCCGCTGTCTGCCATGACATGCCACTCGCCCCAATGACCGAGACTGCCAAGCTCTACATATAAAAGAAAGTTGTCTTGCGCAAAGGCCGCGCCAAGCGCTTCGATGGCTTTTGCGTGGGCGGCAATGAAAATGTCGTTCGTATAATCCGGCGCATAGCCTTTGCCATAGGCGGTGTCGTATACTGTACCGTCTTGTGTTTTTTGGTAGAGCCATGCGGGAATGTCAAAATGCGCGTCGCTGCCCGGCACATCGCACACAAAGCGCAACACCAGATGTTTGCCCTCTGCGCGCCAACGTGCAAAATGATATCGTTGCTCGAGTGCGTCAAAATCGTATACACCCTCTTGCGGTTCAAAATCGCTCCACCGCACCTCGGCATAGACGAGTGCTTCTGCCGCAGCGGCATCGCTGTAATCGGCGCTTGGCGCAAAGCCGACCGCCGGATTTTCGCTCACAAGCTTTCGGGCATAGTGATAGCTCTTTCCTTGCAGTGAAAGCAGCGTAAACACGCATAAAATCAGCAGGCAGATGAGAAGCAGCACCAAAAGCAGCTTGTGTTTATCCATGATATTCTCCGTTATATTGAATCAAGGTGACATCGGCCACCTGTGGGATTGCACGTATTTTTTCGAGAAAAACATCGTTTTCATGCCGCACCAGAACATCTACCGTCAATTCGGCCGTTTCGCCGCGCAGTGTTTTAGACTTGAGCGTGTGCGGCATTTTGGCAAGAATCATTTCGATGGCGTCGCCCGCGGCATCGCCTTGATAATGCGCGACCAAAACATAGGTGCGCGTGCGCGATTGGTTTCGGTTCATGAGCCACAATACAAAAATCATCACAAATGCCGCCGCAAGCGCCAAAATATACATATTTGCGCCTACGGTGATACCGGTGGTGATGCCCCAAAATAAGTAGAGCAGGTCTTGCGGGTCTTTGATGGCGGTGCGAAAACGCACGATGGACAGTGCGCCGACCATGCCCAGAGAAATGACGATGTTGGTGCTGATGGCAAGCGTGACCATGCAGGTGAGCACCGTCATGCCCACCAGTGTGACGCCAAACGAACGGTTAAACACCACACCGCCGAAAAAGTGCTTATATACCGCATAAATCAAAAAGCCAAGCCCCACCGACACCGCCAGCGAAATGGTGATTTGCAACACAGTGCTCAGCGTGATGGCTTGATTGAAGTTGAACGATTCAATCACGGATTTTTTGATAAAATCTTTGACACTCATGAATTTATCTCCTTATCATTCTTGCGTGCTTCGGTAGCACGCGGCGTTAAAACACAAAACATATTTTGAAACCGCCACAAATTCGCAGGCTTTCGGCGGCAGAAGTTCCCGCACCATTTGCGGCAAAAACGAAGTGAATTTCACTTCCATGACGAGTTCGCCCGGCTCTAATACGCACAGCGCCGGCAGCTTTGCATCAAAAATATCATTGCGCAGCACCGCCGCGCGCACATCGCGGTCAAACGTAACGCGCACATCACCCGCCGCAAGCACAAACGGCTCGCGCTCATAATCGACAATCACACGCGGACGCAGCACGCGCTGCACGGTGTCCAGATAAAACGCTTTGCACACAGGCTCTTTTCGCGCAAGCAAAAAAGAGCAGTCGTTTTCCATGATTTTATCGTATTCTGCGTGGGTGAGCGAGGCGGATTCTTTATAAATATAACTGTCTACTTTATGTTTGCACTCCAGTTTGATGACGGCATCACTGTAATTATAAATGCGAATGCGGTATTTTTTGCGCGTGTTGACACCCATTATTTTTTCTTGATAGGCGGTGTCCCATGCGTCGTCAAAATAGAGACTGCGCAACGTATATTGTCCGTTTGCGGCGTTGGCATCGTGCAGCATGACAGGCGTCAGGCAACTGCGAATGCCATAATAATCTGCCTCGTTGATGCAATATTTCAGTTCATGACGAAAGTGCGGGCGCGACAATGTTTCATTCTTCATACGTCGACATCTCCACTGTGCCGTCTTCCAGCACATAAAAACAGCGCACGCCGAATATTTTATTGTTATCTTCCGTCACATAATAATCAAAGGCATCCTGCTGCTTTCCCTCTGCGTTTTGTGCGGCAACATGTATAAAATATTGTCCGGACGCGAGTTTCGGCATGGTGATTTCCGGCAATTCGCCCGTGTATTCTACAATGGGGTTGGTGAAATCAATGCTGTTTGAAATTTCGGCGGTATAGGTGATGTCGCTGCTGTTTAGGTCAAAGGACGCGTCCCAGTCGCACGCATAGCCGGTTTCGGTTTGACGCGGCACATCAATATAGAACGGCATCGGTCTTGTGAGGCTTTCTTGATATTCCTTGTAATTGTTTTCGATTTCGGTTTTGACATTCGCAAGCACAACATCGTGCTCCGCCTGCGTGACCGGTGCATGTTGAATGTCGGGCATCGCATACAAATATGGCGTTGTCACCGCCGCATACTGCTCTGCCATCGCCTGCACTTTTGCGGGCGCAAGCACGCCGTGATACAGCGTTTCAATGCGCTCGTCCAACATGGCGCGATAGTCTGCCGATTTGAGCACGCGGCGAAACAGGATATTGCCCCAATAATTGCTGATGCCGCACTCCCAACCGCGATCGGGTGTTTTCCCTTGCAATTCACGCGTTTTTTGGTTGAGCGCTCCATCGTTGTCCCACGACCAAACATACCATTTTTCGCTGTTGAGCGGGCTATAAATGTACATGTTTCGGTTTTGCGTGTCCTCATTTCCGGTTAAAATATGAAACGCCATCCATGTGAGCAGATTGTCTATGTCAAAATAGGTGTCGACAATTTCTGCGATGGGTTTGCTGTAATCGTTGACGTCATGAAGCATCGCAATCAGCTTTGTGTGGTCGTCATTGCCCTTTACCTCCAGCCTTTTTTCAAAGGCCTTGAGGTTGTATGTCGGGTCTGTTTTGAGCTTGATGTCTTCTTCATAAGGATAAAATTCACAAGAGTTGATTTTATAGAGCTGCCCGTTGCGGTCACAGCCATGTGCCATGAGCGCTGTGGTATTGAGCTGCTCCACCTGCGTATACAGGCCATAATCGGCAAATGCCGCCGTGCCGCCGGCGGTTTCGTCTTTGACATAGAGATGCACAAACTGCGTGCGCAAGCTCATCATGGCGGGAATTTCAGTCATGAGATCAAACATCATTTTATTGCGAATGCGCAAACTGTCGCCCATATGTTTGTTGAGTGCAATCGTGCGCTGTCCGTCGAGCAGTTCTGTATCTTTTTTGAGGCGTATTTTATAGTTTTTCTGCGGATACTCACTGGAGGTTTGCCCGCGCACTTGCACGGTGGCATTGGGCGTGGTGAGGCCATAGCCGAGTGCGCCCGGCACCGGCCCTGTTTCATCGCCCTCTTGCAAAATCGCCTCCACTTTGTAGCGGTCGGTTTTCATTTTGTCATAGTCATAAACAGAATATGTATTGATTTCTTGCCATGTATGCGCGGTGTTTTCGCCCTCATTGCCCTTGCGCACCGTGAGATACAAGGTTTTGACCGAGAGCGGGTCTTTGTTTGCATAAAGAAGCGGCTTGTCTTGCAAGGCAAGCTGATGGATGTTTTGCGGCGCTTCTTTTGCGGCGGGTGTTCGGGCTATCGGCTCTGCGTCAGTTTTCGATGATGATGCTGTGGCACAGCCGGAAAGCAGCAGCGTCGCAATGCAGAACATTGCCAAAATGCGTTTTAGTTTCATAGCGGACTCCTTTTTTCATATGCACGCTCGGCAGCATGGCTGATTTTCGTCCATAAGCCATGCTTTTTTTGCGCAATGATGGGCTGCCGGCTGAGCAAATGATAGGGCAGCGACTGCGTATAATATTCAAGCCGCAGCCATGCCACAATCAAATAAGCCAGTGCACCGATGCCAAACCCGATGCCGCGCAGATAGGCCGGCAGTGCAAAAGACAGCAGCGTGCCAAGCACTGTGCCAAATGCAAAGGTGGCGCTTGCGAAAAACGCACCTTTATTGTCGCAAAAATACAGCAGCGACAGCATCAGCATATTGGCAATGGCATAAAGCCCATAGCCGATGCAGAGCACACGAAAAACGCCGAGCGCTTCATCCGTAAAGCCGAGCGGAATTTTTTTGAGCAAAACACTGCCGAACACCAGAAAAAAAATTGTGCAAAACAGTTGACGGGTGGCGGCATAAAGCAGTTCGCGGCTGAGTGTGTCGCACATATCGCGGCCGGCAATGTCAATATCCGCAATGGTGCCTTTGTCGTTAAACAGGGCATAGTAATCACGATATTTCGGATAAAAATGCACTTCTACCGACACCACATAGTTGACGGTTGTAATTAAAACGGATAAAAATGCAAATATCGCCGCAATGTCATAATCCGGACTGTGATAAAACAAGCCTTGAATCTGAATGCCATAGCGGCTTGCCCACATCATCACAAGATGTGCAAACAAACCGACATTGGTAAAAAGGCCGTTCCATGTGAGTGTGGGATATTCATCGACCCAATGCAAAAAGGCAAAACAACTGCCCTTGCCCGACGGAAAAAAGCGTTGCAGCAACACACAATAACGCACACACATGATGCCATAGCTCACAAGCATTGCCGCCATCAAGCTTGGCACAACGGGCAGATGCAATACAAAAACAAACAGCGCACCGCACAAAAAGCCGATGGCGAGCGCAAGAAAAAACGCGCGGAAAATCCCTTGATAATCTTTGACCGCCGTGAGATAGGAAATCTCCGTCCACACGATGACAATTTCACCGAACAGCAGAAAACATGCCATGGCATACAGCAGCGGAATGCCTGCGAAACAAAGAAAAATGCCATATAAAATGCAGCCGACGGTCAGCAAAATTGCCGTTGCGCCCCAAAAAGACGGCATCACACGCTCTTGCTTTTGTTCATAGAGCATATCCGCAATGTACCGCGTGACAAGCAGCGATAAAAAGCTGCTCACGGTCAACCCCATCAGCAAGGTGGTGGTAATCATGCCATTGAGCAGTTCACGCTCGTGCATGGACGCACCGCTGATTTTTGCCAAAAACGAAATGCCAATCAGCAAAATAATGCCCAAAATCATCGGGCCGCAGCAAATGACACTGGCATAACCATAGGCATAGGCGCCGGCAAAAAAACCTTTGCGACGAAACAGTTTTTTCAGTTCAAATCCGATGCCTGCCATAACGTCTGCGCCTCCTCATAAAGTTTGAGATAATTTTGAATCATGTCTGCATGGCGATAAAAGCGCGCCACACGCTGCCGACCTGCATTTTGCATGGCTTGACGCGCGGCGGGCGTCAAGTTGCACATCTGCTCCATCGCATGTGCAAATGCCTGCTTGTGCATGGGCGGCACGCAATATCCGGCGGAGCCGAAGGCATCGTCGTCATTTCCTTCGAGCAGCGCACGGCAGCAGCCAACGTCTGTTGTGACGCACGGTCTGCCGGCGGCAAGCGATTCAAGCACCGACAGCGGCTGTCCTTCCGAAATGCTGCTTAATAGCGTAAAATCGAGTTTTTCAAAGTAGGAAATCACATTGACCATTCCTGTAAAAATAACATCGGGCAACTGCAACTGACGCACAAGCGCATGGCATTCCTCCGCATATTCCTCGTCGTCTACCGCACCGAGAATGTGCAGACGCACATTGGGCACATGCTGTTTCAATTCGCTAAAAGCATGTAGCATCGTTTTGATGTCCTTGATGGGCGCAATGCGAATGACTGCGCCAAAATCAATCCAACCGTCCGGCTTTTTGGGCGGGATATCACAAAAGCGCTCATAATGAACGCCATTGGCGATGACGTGCGTTTTGGCGGCCGGACAGTGCAGAGAAATTTGAATGTTGCGCGCAACTTCAAACAGACAGCTCACACACGTCGCTTTTTGATAGGACAGCGTGGACAGCATATAAAAAAAGCGCGTCCAATATGGCTTAAAGGTCGGCAAAACCCATTTTGCACGAATGAGTTCCTCCTCGCGCTCGCGCGAATAAATGCCGTGTTCGGTGATAATCATGGGCCTGTGCGTACACCACGCCGCAAGCGCCGCAAGCAACCCACCATAGCCGGTACATGCCGCGTGATACACATCGGCCTCCGGCACAGGTTGCTGCATCAAATAGAGCATCGGCAACAGCATGGAGCGCAACATATGAAACATTTCCGTGAACGGTACATACGGATAATCTTTGCGGCAAAGCGTTTCGAGAATCGCCAAAAAGTCACGGCTCATCAGAAAATTCACAAGCTGTGCGCCACCGCCGTGATAATGCTCAAAAAGAGCGTCCCAATCCGGATTTTCACAGGCAATCAGCGCTTTTACCTGTTCCAATTGATACGGCGTCATGGGCAAGTTTTTTTGATTTGTAATGCGCAGCTGCAGCGCATCATCTAAAAATACTTCGCGCACTTCCACCACGTTTTCGGGGAGCGTATATTTGAATTTTCCGCGGTCTGCCACATGCGCGCCCACCACCCACAGCACAAATTCGTGCTGTGGCATCGCCAAAATATACTGGTGCATCCACGAGGAAACACCGCCCGTCACGTATGGGTAACAGCCCTCTAAAATCATACAAATTCTCAATGTTTATCCCTCTCGCTCGTACGCAATGGTGACATGGCTATCGGTCGCGGAAAGCAAATATAAATTGTCTGTGAGATGTTCTAACGTGCCACCCGTCACTTTGCCGATTTCGCCCGCATTCACACGCAGCAAACAAAAAGCCTCATCAAAAAAGTTTGTGATATCCACCGTAATTTGCGTATCTGTGACGTTTTGTGTCACCTCGGCATAGCAATAGCGCTGTACCGCGCCCACTTCTTCGCTTGCCACCTGCTGACGCATATGCGGCGCTGCTTTTTGCAGATATTGCAAATATTCTTCAAATGTACCGCGCAAATAAGTCCATCCGAGTGCCGCGCCTCTATCGGGGTCAAGCAAATCGTCCGGATGCATAAAATGCGAGTTGACATAATGAAAATTCAGTTCCGACAGCACTGCCAACTTCATAAAATCGCTGAGCTCTGCGCCGGACACAATGCGCGGCATCTCCACAATGCCGTCCTCCGACACGCTGTATTCCTGCGCATAGCCAATGCCCGTTTTGAAATAAAGACTGGCAATCGCCTGTAAATCCGGCAAAGTGTCGGCGAGTGTTTTTCGTCCTTCGTCTGACAAAATATTGGAGGGCGGCACATAGACATGAAACTTTTCGTCCGGAAAAATGTCGGAGCAAAAATCGTGCAGTTCGGTCAAAGACGCCGCCATCGCCGCTTCGTCCGGCCATTTTGCATAGTCTTCTTCGCCTTTGTAATCAAAGTTTTCGAGCACGAGCGGCTGATGATTGTAACCGTGCAAACCAATTTCTCCGTGATTGCGCAGTAAATTTCCGCCAAAAAACTGAAAGCGATCCGTGTCTGTGTTGCGCACAAACGGCGCGTTTACTTCGTCCTCATAGTTTTCAATCACAACACCTGTATAGCGAATGCCATAGTCCTGTGAAAATTGCAGCATATCCGGCCACCATACATTGGTATAAAAACTTGCAATGTCGCGGTTAAATTCTTTTTGTACATATGTACCGACGCCGCCCGGCACCGGTGAGGGAAAATCATCAATATAAAACGTGGAGGAGTTGATGACCGGATACACACACACGTCGCCGAGTAAACTGTATGCCGCCGCATAAAGGCCGCGTGTTGCCGGCTCGCTGAAGCCAAGATTCATGACCACAAACTTGCCTTTTTCATAGGGGCGCTCCCATAAAATGGGGTTTGCATCCTGCGCCGCGATGTGCACGGTGCAATCCTGCGAAAGCTGTGCACGCAAAGAGGATTCAAAGGTATCCTCCAGCAAGAATGTCTGGTTTCCGCCTATCATAAAATCGTCTACAACCAGTTTTTTTGTTTCGCACGCTTGATAATCGCTCTCGTAAATCCCGATTTTTTGTGTGATGCCTTGCATGGCCGTGCCGTGCGCCAGTGCCGCCGAAAACATCGTTTGTCCGCCGTTTTTTGTCCATTGCATCAGGCTTGGAACCGCATCGGTCATCGGGGTTAAATCCGGCATTGCGACAATCACTTTTTCATACGCCGCAAAATTTCGAGCCGGTGTGTGCGCCACATCATTTTCTGTGTATCCAACATCCATGCTGTCCAAAATAACGCGCCACTCCTGCATTTGTTTGACGCATTCCTTTTGGCCGCTGTCATATAGCACAAGGCAGTTTTTCGGTCTGTTGATTGTGGTAAGTGTGATGCTTTGCGGAGGCAGATAAATGCTGCCGTGCCGTACGGCATCGACATATTGCACACCGGCGCGCTCGGTGAATACCACAACGCAAATCAGCATATAGCCGATGATGATGGAAAACAGCCACCGGAATTTTAGTTTTGGTATTTTAAATTTTAGTTTCATGATTCCAGAACTCCATTATTTCACGGCCCGCTGTATTGACATAAATGTTTTTTTGCTTGATTTCCGCCAAAACAGCACGCACGCCTGCGCTATCTGAAATTGCGGCACAAATTTGCAAACGTGCAAGATATCCCGTGCTATCAAGCGGCCATTGCTCGCACATTTCGTCTGCATCAAGCGCGGCAGCACTATAATTTTCAAGCGCGATTTCCGTGTCAAATCGTGCTTTGGCCGTTTCGAGCTGTGCGCCGCAAAGCTTTTCGTGCGCCTCCAATAATTGCAAATAGGTGTTGCGGTACATCGTCAACATCGAGCCCTCTAAAAGCCCGATTTCAAGGTAATTGTGCAGCGAAACAATATATTGGTTCAGCGCTTTTTCATTTTGTCTGTCCGCATAATATTGCCCGCTCACCTTCTGCAATTCAACATCATATTCTTTTTGCAGTTCCACCATCGCCGTTATGGCATAATGGCTTACCTCGGTGTCGCTGTCCTCGCGCGCTTTTTGAAGCAGCGGCACATATTGGCTTGTATCCTGATTGAGCACATCTAACATCAAAGTGCGCTTGACTTCCTCGTCGTCAATCAACAAGGCTTCCTGTATGGGCACAATGGAGTTTTCGTGGCCTGTTTTTTGATAGTCTATGCTTTTATACAGTTCATTGTCGACGGTCAACTTTTCAATTTCTGTTTCAGATATCTGATTCGCTTCGCGGCCTTCATGAAAATGCACGAACAATGCAAGCAAAAAGCCGACCGGCGGTACCAAAAGCACCATCGGCAACAATGCATAAGAAATGTGAAGCCTGCGCATGTAGATAAGCAGAAACAGAATTGCACACACAAGCAAATGTAAAAGTAATAACAGCAAAAACCATATCATGTCACAACATCCTCATATTTTGCAGGGACAAGCAATAAATTGTTTTCGGCAAACCGGTTGATAATCACACGGCGGTCTTTTTCGTCCACCTGCGCGAACGCAATGTAAATATTCCCGTCTTTTCCCATGCCGGAAATGTCGTTGATGCGCATTTGTGCGTTCAATTTGTAGCTGATTTCCTGCGGTGATTCATCGGTTGCAATGACGCGGCACAGTAAAAAACTTGCGATATTGCTTTGTTCTATTTTTTGTTTTGCCGTGAGTAATTGCAAAAAACAATCGGCATAATAGATGTTTGTGCCGCTGATGCAGCATTCCGCTTCTCTGCGCCGTGTGTCGTCTAGAGCGCGTAAGAGCGCGCTTTTTGCAAGCCCGCACAGCACTTTAATTTGGTTGATATAATAGGTGCCCATCTGTTCAAAATTGGCGCGGTATAAAAAAATGAGATATGCCGGCAAGCCTTCTTGATATACATTGGCGCAATAGGCCGGATAATGTGCGAGTGCCTGCCGATTGCACCACACATCATCTTCCTGCATCTCTTGCATGAGCACCGGATAGTCGGCAAGAAGAATGGATTTTGTCAGCGTGCCGCGCATCTTTTGCGAGCAGATAACAAGCCGTGCATACTGCCGCTCTTTGCCGAGCATATAAATGGCGATTGAATCATTTTCAAGCGTTTCGCTCATCATTGCAAGCGTTTGCGCAAGCACTTCTTCGGGCATACTTTTATCGATTTTTCGCGTGATGTCAAATATTTTTCCGAAACTTTCGTGTGAGCCAAGCACCTGTCTTTTCAGTTCCGCTTTGGCAACCAGCAAATCTCCATAAATACTTTTGATAAAAAGATATTTATTTTCGGTCACTTTGAGTTTTTCATCTCTGTTTTTGATTGCACTGCTATTTTTGTCCCGCACATAACCGAGGCACATACCAATCATCATATAAAACACAAACGGAATCCAGTTTTCCATGTTATAAAATAAAACATACCACGCTGCACCATAACGCAATTTTTCAATTGCCAAGCCGACACAAGCCAATATGCCGCCATAAACGCCGGCTTTCAGCCCATAAATGCTCGCTACAATCATCACAAAAACAAGGCGCAAATCCGTGAAGTTCAAATCCGCTACATTGGCGGTCAAAGAAATCAGCAGTTCGGCGAGTGCAAACAGTACCGTCACCGCAAGCCCGCATTTTACGGTGCTGTTTCCGATACTTAAAATTTTGGCCTGTATTTTTTTCCATGAGAAATGGTCTTTTTCAACCGGCCTCTCTTGATATGCGGCATACAGTGCCGGCAAATCTTGCATGATGTCATCTTTTGCAAACCAGCCAAAATCTTTGCGCACTCCATTGCTTGGCTGTGTGCATATCTGCGGCAACGCAATGCCGACTTCATTGTCCTGATAGGCAATCGTCAAGTCCGGTTTTTGCATTTGCAGTGCCGCACTGAATGTGTTCAGCGTATAGCTTTGCGTGGGAGACGCCGTGTATATTCCGCCTTCTGAGCTATCGAGCATACGCTCAATCAGTGCCACAAGATCGCACATCGAAAGAAACGCGAGCACATTTGTTTCCTTGCCTTTGAAATAAAGCCGTTTACTGGCATGTGCAATTTGCAAAATTTGCTGCAGTGGCGCAATCGACTGTTCTTTATCATATAGAAACGGAGCACGATCATATAGAAACGGAACACGCAGGACGGTTAAATTGATAAGACGTTGATAATAAGTACACAGCCGCTCTGTGTCACTGCGCAAAAGCGCATTGTAGCCGTCGGCGGCGTTGATGTCTTGTGTGTCGATGCGCGCAATGTCAAGCGTCACATAGATGCTGCGCTTCACTTGATGGGCACAGCAAAGCTGGCACAACTGATGCAACGCATTGTTTTCTTGCGACCAGTCCGGTTCATGCATCAGCGAAGCAGAGATGTAAATTACGCGCTCAAAAGAATAGGTTTGAAACAAATTCGAAAGCGAAAGTGCATCGTCCTCTTGCGCAAAATTGTACACGCGCACATCCATGCTGTGTGGCAAAGACTGTGGCGGATTTCCGTAAAAAATAATATGATTTTCCCGTGTAAGCAATGTGCAAAGCGAGCGGGTTAAAAGTGTTAAATCTCCGGTCACCAATGTATTCACAAAATCCCTCCCTAATAGGGCAACCACATTGTTAGGTAATCATTATACTACATAATTTAAAACATATCATACAAATGTACGAAATTCGCGCTTTTTTGTACGAAATTTGCTTCGTTTTGCTGATATTGTATTGCGATGAACGCACTATCATCGTGCCATCACGAACCGTTTTTGACAAAAAGCCAAAGCTAGTCTATGGGCAGCTTTGGCTTTTTGTTTGATTCAAATATGATTGATGTTATAACATATTGATATTTCCAAGCCCCAAGGCGCAGGCAAGCAAATAAAGTAAAAGGATGTGTATCGGGTAAAATAGATAGAAAGACCATTTGATATTGCTGCCTCTTTTGCCGTTGTAAAGGTATATCGGCAGTAAGGAAGCAAATGAAGGTACTGCCATCCGCCCCTGAACGCACAGCACCATACAGCTTGTGCCCACCGACAGTATTGTATTCCCGCGCAGAAAATAAAATGCAACAATCACCAATATGCCAAACAAGTCATATTCCGTACACAGCAGTGTAGCGGCACCTGCGCCAAGCCCGACGCACAGCAGCTCGCATAATATTCGCCATGCAATGTGCCATTTCTTTTTTTCCTCTACCATGCGAATGCCCGCAAGGGTTAAAACCCCCAAAAACAAAGTGAAGCAGACATTTTGATTGTACCAATAAAAAAAATTCCCCGAGAAGGCTAAGTCGAACGGCACTTCTGAAATCAGCGCAAACAGGAACAATCTGCCCAAGTATTTTTTGAGGTTGTGGGTATGCAGAAATCCCTGCACCAGTAAAAAACAGAAGATAGGGAATGCCATTCTCCCGACTGCCCTAAGAATTTGGTAAGTATAATACACGCCACTATTTATTTCTAAAAACGCTTGAAAGGCCTGCTCGCCTACCGTTTCCATGGCGCCCCGCTGTATCAGTACCCGCAACAGCACTGCCCCACCGATATGGTCCACTAGCATACTGCATACCGCGATAAGCTTTAGGGTACTTCCTGAAATCCCTTTTAGGTGCAATTTTTGTCTGTTGAGATTCCCTATCGCTCCTATTTTCTGCACGATGCACCTCCGATTTCATTTTCGTCACATTATATTATAATCGGTCGCGTTGCACATATCAATGGATAGGTCGCATTGAAGGACGACCTCTATGTAGCGCAACACATAAAAAATAGCGCAACAAATTCACTGCTACGCTATCCGCTCACACTTTTTCTATAACGTGCTGAGGCCGAAGCTGATTTCGAGCGCTTCGTTGATTTTTTGCTGCATGGTGCCATCAATTTGGCCGGCACGCTCGCGCAGACGATGTTTGTCGAGCGTGCGGATTTGTTCCAATAACACCACGCTGTCGCGCACAAGGCCGCCCTCGCCCGCTTTGATGCCGATATGCGTGGGCAAATTGGTTTTGTCTTGCTTTGACGTGATTGCGGCCGCGATGACCGTGGGGCTGTGGCGGTTGCCCACATCGTTTTGCACGATAAGTACCGGCCGCACACCGCCTTGTTCACTGCCAATGACCGGACTTAAATCGGCATAAAATACTTCGCCGCGTCTTACTTCCTGTTCCACTGCTGTAAAACCTCCCAGATGTTTGTACTGATAGTGTGGCAAACATTGGGACGTTTTAAACATGCTTGTGAAAATTTTACATCACGTTTTGGCCGTTGACGACGAGTTTGAACGCAAGATTCAGCTTTTCGGCCGCTTTGCGGCAGAGCAGCATACGGTCGAGAAAAATTTCGAAATAATCCATGACGGGCGACATTTCAGTGTCGATGGTGAGGTTTAACACCACGGCTTTGTGGTCGTCTGTCAGCGTGGTGGTGGCTTTTTGCACCGCGTAATTGACGCGGTCGTGAATATCAAACGACGCGTGTGCCTGATTGCGCACACGCGAGCGGCGCACGTCGGTTTTGTCGGCTAAAATCAGCGCGGCGGCGACGGCGTTGACCGGAAAGGCTGTGCTTTCGTCGTGGTTGCCGATGGCGGAGCAGACGGTGGCGATTTCGGATGCGTCCATGCCGAGCTTGTCGAGAATACGAAATGCCATCACTGCGCCGCTTTGCGCGTGGTCGATGCGGTTGATGACATTGCCGATGTCGTGCATATAGCCGGCAATCCATGCAAGCTCACAAGTGCGTGCCGGATAGCCGAGGTCGGTTAAAACTTTTTCGGCAAAATGTGCCACGCGCGTGACGTGCGCGTAACTGTGTTCGGTAAAGCCGAGCGCCACAAGGGTTTCGTCTGCTTTTTCAATATAGGTTTTGATTTGTGCATTTTGTTTGACGTCGTTGGCTGTAATCATAAATGAATGTCCTTTTCTAAAATGACAAACGCCGTGGCATAGCCGCCCTCATGCGTGAGGGAGAGGTGTGCTGTGAGCTTTTGTTCGGTGATCATTTGTGCGATGCTGCCGCTGAATGCAAAATAGGGCGCACCGCTTTCTTTGCGCAACACCTGCACGTCCGAAAAAAGAAAACCGGTAAGGCCTGTGCCGAGCGCTTTGCTGAGCGCTTCTTTCGCGGCGAAATTGGCGGCGATGGTTTCAGCGCGGCTGTGCGCAAACAGCGTTTGTTCCGCTGCGCCGAAACATTTTTCGAGAAAACCGGGGCGCAGTATGCTTTTTTCAATGCGCGCGATGGTGGCGGTATCTACGCCGATGCCATAGATTTGCATATTGTCGCCTCTCTTTCACCCGATTGCTTTAGTTTACCACAAAAATAAGTGAAAATCTACTTTTTGCTTGCAAAAAATGACCCATACTAGTATAATGAACGTTAAGAAACATATTGACTGAGAGAGTAGGCTTGTTTGCGCGGCGCAATAGAGAGAAACGTCTTGGCTGAAAGCGTTTTGCAAAGCGGCATGTCGAAGTTCACTCACGAATGGTTTTGCGGAACGCTTTAAGCGGCAAGTAGGCAAAAACGGCTGTCACCGTTATCGGACACAAGAGTGTTTGCTCTCAAAGCAAAAATACGGGTGGTACCGCGGAGTTTTTTACGGCTTCGTCCCTATTGAATTAGGGGCGAAGCTTTTTTTGTCCCACAATAACGGAGGTTTTAACATGAAAGATGCATTGCAAAAAATCAGGCAAGACGCGGACACGCTGATTGGCAAAGCCGCTGACGCACTGGCGCTTGAGGAGCTGCGCGTGCGGTTTCTTGGCAAAAAAGGCGAACTGACCGCCATTTTAAAACAGATGGGCGGCCTTTCTGCCGAGGAGCGTCCGGTGATTGGCGCACTGGCAAACGACGTGCGCGAGGCAATTGCCGCAGACATCGCTCTGCGCACAAAAGAGCTGAACGACGCTGTTTTATCGGCACGGCTTGCCACGGAAACCATCGACGTGACTTTGCCGGGCGCACAGCCGCCGCAGGGCAAACGTCATCCGTTTGAACAAGTTTTGAACGAATTGAAAGAGATTTTTCTCGGCATGGGATT
>JAVXRV010000014.1:287-24089 GCA_036643515.1 Ruthenibacterium sp. | reverse complement strand
CGCGCATTTTTAACGTGCATTTTTGCACACAATTTTGCGATGGTGCTTCCGCTTGCAAACAGACTGTCCTATGCGCATAAAAAAACAACACGGCAAGGTTTTTTTCCTTGCCGCGTTTGTTTTTATCAATTTTTATAATCTTTACAAATGAACGGCCATACGACCGATGTTTCTTTTTATTGAGATGATTCGGGCGTGAATGTCACAATGACGCTTTCGATGCGCTTTTCTTCCACTTGATGGACGCGCAGGCAGAGGTTTTTATAGGTGAACCCCTCGCCGACACTCGGAATATGCTCCATCACCGCAAGTGCCCAGCCGCTGACGGTGGTGTAATCGCAATCGAAATCTCTGTCCACAAAACCTGTGGCACGGAATAAATCCTCAATTTTCACGTCGCCCGACACCTGCCATGTGTTGTCGTCCAGTTTCAAAATTGACGTTTTTGCCTCGTCGGTTTCGTCCCAAATTTCGCCCACAAGCTCCTCCAAAACGTCCTCAAGCGTCACAAGCCCCACCGTGCCGCCGTGTTCGTCTGTCACCACGGCCATGTGCTGCTTCACGCGGCGAAATTCCGCGAGCAATTCGTGAATGCGTTTTGTGCGATACACCACAAGAATTTCACGCATGAGCGTGCGCGGCACAATCTCCTCGCCCTTTGCAAGGCAAGCAAGCATATCTTTGGCGTGCAAAACGCCCACCACATGGTCAATAGTGCCCTCGTATACGGGAATGCGGCTGATGCCCTCGTTGATGCACAGCGTGAGCAGCTCGTCGGTCGGCGTATTGAGGTCGGCCGCCACCATGTCGACGCGCGGCACCAGAATATCCTGCACCATCGTGTTGTCAAAATCAATCGCGCTTTGGATAATTTCGGTTTCCTGCCGATTGAGCACGCCCTCCTCGCCCACCGTATGGACGATGGTTTTCAGCTCGGCCTCTGTCACGCTCGGCTGAATGTTCAATTCGGCAGAGTGGCGGCCGGTGAGCAGATGTTTGATTTGCACAAAAATCCACACCACGGGCGTGAGCGCAATTTTAACAAACCGCAGCGGCGTCGCTGTGGCCAATGTCACGCGCTCGGCATTTTCTTTTGCAAAACTTTTGGGCAAAATTTCGCCAAAAACGAGCACCAACACCGTGATAATGGCCGTGGCAATGGCCGCCCCGTTTGCGCCGAGCAGCGCCGTTGCCACCACCGTCGCAAGCGACGCTGAGGCGATGTTCACCACATTGTTGCCGATGAGAATGGCCGACAGCGTCCTGTCAAAATCGTCTGAAAGCTGCAGTGCAACGCCTGCTTTTGCGTCGCCATCCTCTGCTTTGTTGCGCAGACGAATTTTGTTGACGGAAGAAAGTGCGGTTTCACTCGCGGAAAAAAAGGCCGAAAAAAGCAAAAGAACAATCAATAAAATATAAATACTGGGTCCGGGAATATCCAAAAAATAACCACTCCTTATAATAATAGTGTGCAAACAAAAAACCGATATTTTTTATTTGCGACATGATAGAATGAAACAAATATACCAGATGTACGTGTAAAATGCAAGATATTTGCCAAAAAAACGCCGCACCCTTTTTGAGAGTGCGGTGTTTTTTATCGCATACTATCTGCAAATCGTTTCGCGTTAATACATGCCGTGCGACGCCATATAAGCGTAAATAGCCTCGCCGTGTTGCTGCTCCTCTTTTTGAATGTGGTTCAAAATTTCGCGCACCTGTGGGTCTTTGAACTCAAACACCGAGGTGTCATACACGGCGGAAACATGCTTTTCGGTGGAGAGTGCGTCGGTGCACAGGTAGGCGTCGTGCTTTTTGTCGGCCGATTGTGCGCCGCGCTTTTTGGTTGCGGGTGCCGGTGCGCTTTGGTTTGTCTGCGCTTTTTTGGCTTTGGGTAGCGGCGGCACTGTGCCGGAAATCAACGTATTTACGGTGTTTAAATGTCCTTGTTCTGTTTTTTCAATTTTCGCAAACACGTTTTGCAGAGCGGCATCGCACGCGTCACTTGCGTATTTTTCATATTTTTCAACGCAAAGTTTTTCGTCTGCCTTTAAATCCTGTAACAAAGAGCTTTCTTTTTGGCTCCATTTCATTGCAATCACCTCATGCTTATTTTGTGCAGAAAAAATGAGATTATACAACCTTACAAATGCTTTACAAAATGTATACGCAAGCATGGTTTTTGCGGCGCTTTTTTGCGGGTATACTAAGCATGTACTCAAAAATCAAACAAATGTGCAAGCGCACAGAGGAGAATGAATATGAAAAAAATAATTGCATCTGTCACAGCCGCCGTTTTGGCACTGAGCCTTGTCGCCTGTGGCGCACCGGCTTCGAGCGAAGCGGCACCGGCACAAAATGAAACAAAACCGGCACAAAGCACCGCCGCGGCATTATCGGGCAAAGTTTCAACAGGCGGCAGCACTTCGGTTGAAAAAGTAATCGGTGCATTGAACGAAGCGTTTATGCAGCAGAACACCGGCGTTGCCGTCACATACGACCCGACAGGTTCGGGCGCGGGCATCACGGGCGCAACGGACGGCACACTCGATATCGGCCTGTCAAGCCGCGCCCTCAAAGAGAGCGAAACCGGCCTCACCGCCACCGTATTTGCACTCGACGGCATTGCCATCATCGTCAACAAAGAAAATAAAGTGGCCGATTTAACGCTCGAGCAAATTGCGAAAATTGCCAAAGGCGAAATCAAAAACTGGAGCGAAGTGGGCGGCACGGACGGCGAAATCGTGTTTTACGGACGCGAGGCCGGCAGCGGCACACGCGACGGCTTTGAAAGCATCCTCGGCGTTGCAGACGCCTGTGTATACACAGAAGAACTCACTGCCACCGGTGCCGTTATCGGCAAAGTGCAAAGCAACGCAAATGCCATCGGCTACGCGTCGCTTGCCTCCGTGGATGAAAAAGTAAACCTTGTCACCGTGGATGGCATTATGCCAACCGAGGCCACGGTGCAGGACGGGAGCTATAAAATACAGCGTCCGTTCGTGTTTGTTACAAAAGAGGGCGCAGAACAAAGCAAAGCTGCCGCCGCCTTTATCGAATTTGCAACCGGCAAATCCGCCGCTGAAATCATCGCAAATGCCGGCGCGGTGCCCACTGTAAAATAGAGTATAAGATTTTAAAATTCATCAAACAGAGAAAAAGCCGACCTTGCGCGGCTTTTTCGCATAAGGAAAAAACATGAAGCTGAAAAAAGCCATTGAACGTGTGATGCAGGCGCTGTTTTTCGCCTGCGGCATGACGGCCATCGCCGCCACTTTGCTGATTACCGTCTATCTGATTCTCGCGGGTCTGCCGGCCATTCGGGAAATCGGCCTTGTCGATTTTCTCTTTGGCACGGTGTGGAAAAGCACCGCAAAAACGCCGGAATTTGGCATACTGCCGTTTATTTTAACCTCTGTTTACGGCACGCTCGGCGCCATTGTGCTCGGCGTGCCCATCGGCTTGCTGACGGCGGTGTTTTTAGCCAAAATTGCGCCCGCAAAATTGGCAAATGTGCTGCGTCCGGCCGTCAACTTGCTTGCCGGCATTCCGAGTGTGGTGTATGGCCTTGTCGGCATGATGTTTTTGGTGCCGATGGTGGCAAACGTATTTCACCTCGCAAACGGCGCCAGTTTATTTGCGGCCATTCTGGTTTTGGCCGTGATGATTTTGCCCGGCATTGTGTCGGTGTCGGAAACGGCGCTCAGTGCCGTGCCGCCCGAATATGCCGCCGCAAGTTTGGCACTGGGCGCAACGCGCATCGAAACCATCTTTAAGGTGGAAATTCCCGCCGCAAAAAGCGGCATTGCCGCCGGTGTTGTACTGGGCATCGGGCGTGCGGTGGGCGAGGCGATGGCCGTGATGATGGTGGCGGGCAATGTGGCGAATATGCCGGAACTGTTTAAGAGCGTGACCTTTCTCACCACGGCGGTGTCGAAAGAGATGAGCTACGCGAGCGGCCTGCAAAAACAGGCGCTGTTCAGCATCGCGCTCGTGCTGTTTTGCTTCATCATGGCGCTCAATTTCGCGCTGCATTTCATCGTCCACAAAGGAGAGAGCCATGAATCATAGTCGCAAACGTAAAATATATGATGTTGTATTAAAAACTTGTATCTACGGCGCGGCGGCACTCACTATTTTGCTGCTGATTGCCATTCTGGGCGTGATTTTTTATCGCGGCCTGCCGCATTTGACATGGCCGCTTTTGAGCACGGCACCAAGCGCGTTAAAGGATACAATTGGTATTTTACCTAATATTATCAACACATTGTATTTAGTGGGCTTGTCACTGCTCATCGCCTTGCCGCTCGGCGTCGGCGCGGCCATATACCTCACCGAATACGCGAAAAATAAACGTATCATCGCACTGGTTGAGTTCACAACCGAAACGCTCGCCGGCATTCCGTCCATCTTATACGGCCTTGTGGGCATGTTGTTTTTCTGCCAATTTTTAAAATTGCAAACCAGTTTGCTCGCCGGCAGTTTGACACTCGTGCTCATGATTTTGCCGACGATTATCCGCACGACGCAAGAGTCGTTGAAAACCGTGCCGGAGAGCTATCGCTCGGGTGCGCTCGGCCTCGGCGCGACAAAATGGTATATGATTCGCACCATTATTTTGCCCGCGTCCATCGACGGCATTGTGACGGGGTGCATCCTCGCCATCGGCCGCATTGTGGGCGAGAGCGCGGCGCTGCTGTTCACGGCGGGCATCGGCGCGGTGATTGTGCCAAGCGTGTTCAAAGCGCTGGCGTCCTCCGGCGGCACACTCAGCGTTGCACTGTATGTTTATGTGTACGAGCGCGCCGATTTCGACGTCGGTTTTGCGATTGCCGCACTGCTTTTGATACTCGTGCTCGTCATCAATTATGCGGCCAAAAAACTTGGCGACAAACTCAAAAACAAGGAGGAAAAAGCATGAACGCGCCCATTTTACAAACCAACAATCTGCGCCTGCATTACGGCACATTTCTCGCGCTGCAAGGCATCAGCCTCACGCTCGGCGAAAAAGAAATCACGGCGTTCATTGGCCCGTCCGGCTGCGGAAAATCGACCTTTCTCAAAACGCTTAATCGTATGAACGACCTTGTGCCGGGCATAAAAATTGAGGGCGAGGTGCTTTATCGCGGCGAAAATATTTATCAAAACAGCGTCGATGTGACGAATTTGCGCAAAAAAATCGGCATGGTGTTTCAAAAAGCAAATCCGTTTCCGATGAGCATTTACGACAATATTGCCTATGGGCCGCGGCTGCACGGCACGCATTCTCGTGCGCAGCTCGATGCCATTGTGGAGGAATCCCTGCGCGGCGCGGCGCTGTGGGACGAAGTGAAAGACCGGCTGAAAAAATCGGCGCTCGGCCTTTCGGGTGGGCAACAGCAGCGCATGTGCATCGCGCGCGCCCTCGCCGTTGAGCCGGACGTGCTTTTGATGGACGAGCCGACAAGCGCGCTCGATCCGGCATCCACCATGCGAGTGGAAGAATTGATGAGTGTATTAAAAGAACGCTACACCGTTGTAATTGTGACGCATAATATGCAGCAAGCGGCGCGTATCAGCGACAAATGCGCATTTTTTCTGCTTGGCGAAGTGATTGAATTTGGCGAAACCGAACAGCTTTTTTCGATGCCGCGCGACAAACGCACCGAGGATTATATCACAGGGCGCTTTGGATAATGCGTTGCTATCTCGCTGTAAAATGATTATAATGAAAGAGGGATTTTCTATGAATGCACGCCTTTCCTTTGACGCAGAATTGGAGGCGCTGTCGAGCGCACTCATCACGATGGGTGCACTGGCAACGGACGCCATCGCCAAAGCCATGGATGCGCTGCAAACCGGTGACGGCGATTTGGCACGCAGTGTCATGACGGGCGATGCCCAAATTGACGCGATGGAGCGCACAATCGAGCATCAATGCCTGACGCTTTTGCTGCGGCAGCAGCCGGTGGCGGGTGATTTGCGCAAAATTTCCACAGCCATCAAAATGATTACCGATATCGAGCGCGTGGGTGATGCCGCCGCGGATATCGCCGAAATTTCAACCTACGCAGGCATTGCCGGCATTCCGGCCGCGCTTTCGGACATTGCCGACATGGCAAAAGCCGCGCAGGAAATGGTGAACGACGCCATCGACGCATACGTGAGCGAAAATTTGACGCTTGCCGCCGCCGTGATTGAGCGCGACGATGTGGTGGACGATTATTTCAACAAAATTAAAATGGATTTGGCGGGCTATATCGCCGCCGATGCGGGAAAAATTGATTGTGCCATCGACTATTTGATGATTACCAAATATTTGGAGCGCCTCGGCGACCATGCGGTGAACATCTGCGAGTGGGTGCAGTTTTACAAAACAGGCATGCACAAAAGCGAAAAAATTCTGTAAACGGAGGAGAAATCATGCAAAAACTGCCGCAGATTTTGGTGGTGGAGGACGACGAAAGCATCCGGATGCTGCTGGAGGTGTCGCTGCGCGCGTCCGGCTTTGCGCCGCTGTGTTTTGAAAGTGCCGCGCTGGCGCTCAAAAGCATGGAAGCGCCACACAACGTGCCGGACGCCGCCGTGCTCGACATCATGCTCGAGGGAATGGACGGTATTACGTTGTTAAAGCTGATGCGTGCGAACGCGCGGCTTGCGGCAATTCCCACCATGATGCTCACGGCAAAAGATGCCGAAACCGATAAAATTGCGGGGCTTGACGCAGGGGCAGACGATTACATGACGAAGCCGTTTAGTGTGCTTGAGCTGTGCGCGCGCGTGCGTGCCCTTTTGCGGCGCGGCGGATTTGACTTGACACAGAAAAAAACCGGCATGCTGCGCAGCGGCGCACTGTGTGTGGATTTGACGGCACACGAAGCAATATTAAACGATAATACGCTTGAATTAACCTATAAAGAATTTGAACTGCTGCAAACACTGATGGCGCAGGCGCCCGGTGCACTCACGCGTGAGGAGCTTTTGCAAAGCGTGTGGGGATATGATTTTGTGGGCGAAACGCGCACGCTCGACATGCACATTGGCACGCTGCGTGCAAAACTTGGCGACGATCCGGCCGCGCCGCAGTTCATCAAAACCGTGCGCGGCGTAGGGTATCGGTTTTTGGGCGCGGTGGCGCGGCAGACGGAAAGAGAAGTAAAATGAAAAAACGAATCCAAACAAGTATTTTTGCCGTATTGGCGGCCGGCCTTGTGCTTTGCGTTTTGCTCACGGCACTGATTGTTGACCGAAAGCTCACAAAGCAAACCGAAATAGGGCTTGTCAATTTGGCCACGGCGCTTTCGCGCAGTTATGATGCAAACGGCGATGCCGACGCACAGGCAAAAATGTTTGCCGCAGACGGAGAAAACTTGCGTGTCACCGTCATTGCGGCAGATGGCACAGTGCGCGGAGATTCGCAGGCAGATTATCGCACGATGGAAAATCATGCCGACCGCGCCGAAGTGAAAGAGGCAAAAGGCGGCAGAGCCGGCGTTGCCGTGCGCACAAGCTATACTTTGCGCCATCAGCAAATGTACGCGGCCGTGCGCATGCAAAACGGCGAAACGCTGCGTCTTGCCACACAATATGCCGGCGTTGTGGCCGATGTGTTCAGCCTATTGCCGGCGCTTGGGTTGGCCGGTTTGGTGGCGCTGATGATGGCGATGGCGGTATCGGGACGGTTTTCGGCAAGCATCACTGCGCCGATTGCCGCACTTTCGGCGGGCATCAAACGTGTGCAGGAGGGCGGCGCACCGCTGATTCCCGAAACCTATTGCTATGAAGAATTGCAGGGGATGGCGGGGGATATCAATCGTATGTCCGATGAAATTCACAAAAACATGAGTCGCCTTGCACGCGAAAAGGCGAAAATTGATTCCATTTTAAACAATATGAACGAGGGTTTTGTGCTGCTTGACGAAAATCAGACGGTGCTTTTGATGAATGAGGCGGCCTGTGCGGCATTTTGCTGTGAAAGAGCGCGTGCCGTCGGCAAAAATCTCGTGCATACCACGCGCAATGTGGCGCTTTTGCAGGCGGTGAGTGCGGTGCTTGACGCGCAAAACGAGCAGCCGCACACAACGCTAACGCTGCCGCTCGCGAGCGGTGCGGTGGACGAAGTGACCGTCAGCGCCGTGCGTGCCGATGACCCGCTCACCAAACAAGGCGGCGTGATTTTACTGCTCAGCGACGTGACCGAGCGGCAAAACGCGGTGCAAATGCGGCAACAATTTTTCGAGAGTGCGTCGCATGAGTTGAAAACGCCGATTACCTCCGTGAAAGGCTTTGCCGAGCTGCTGTGCAGCGATGTGCCGCTTTCGACCACACAGCAAAGTGACATTGCAGCGCGTATTTTAAAAGAAACCACGCGCATGAACAGTTTAATCGGCGATATTATTATGATTAGCCGGCTCGAGAGCGGCGACATTTGTTTTGAGCGCGAAGTGCTGGACGTGGCGCGTGTCGTCACCGAAGTTTGCAGCGAAGCAATGCCCCTTGCGGCGCAAAACGACATCATTATTTCCTGCGAAACACAGCCGTGCGTGCGCAGCGCGTCCGCGCGGGAAATGAGCGAACTTGTGGGAAATTTGGTGTCAAACGCTGTGCGCTACAACAAAAAAGGCGGGCGCGTGGAAGTGAAACTGCAAACCGAAAGCGGCGTGCCGATTTTGACCGTGTTCAACACGGGCGAGCCGATTCCGCCGGCATATCAAGCGCGTATTTTTGAGCGATTCTACCGCATGGACAAGGGGAGAAGCAAGGCGAGCGGCGGCACAGGCCTCGGCCTAGCCATCGTAAAGCACATTGCCGGCGTATACGGCGCGGCGGTGTCGGTGTCGGCAACGGCCGAGGGCAATACGTTCACGGTGACGTTTCCAAAATAAGGGTAGGAATTTGGTAGCCGCTGAATACCCCTGCCCGCGCACAAGCTTGCGGCGGTATCCCTCTGTAGGGACACCATACATGGTGTCCGCGTGGTTTTGTACAATTGGCACAGACGACAGCAGGGCAAGGGCAGAGCCCTTGCCCTACAGGAACGGCGAGCCGAGCGTATCTGCTCAGCCGTTTTCTTTTTTGAACAAAAAACTCCTGTCCGGCATAGCCGAACAGGAGTTTGTGTTTCGCGGATGGAAAAGATACCCGAAGCGAAGCCGTAAACCCGCAAAAAGGTGGTAGCGACAGAGAGCCGTCGAGAGGGCGCTTGCAACCGAACAGGCGAGCCGAGCGTGCCTTTTTGCGGAAAAGGAGAAACACCCCCACATGGCGTGAACTTTTGCAAAGCAAAAGCGATGCCATACAGGGGTGTTTCGACGTGGTGGGCCCTCACGGGTTCGAACCGTGGACCGATCGGTTATGAGCCGAGTGCTCTAACCAGCTGAGCTAAGGGCCCGCGTGTCTTGCGTTTGCGCGCGGCACTTTAATAGTATAATATGCCACGCGCAGACTGTCAAGACATGATTCAGCCAAATGTACCCGCTTTTTACACCACTTTTGGAATGATAATCGCGTGTACCGGACAAACATTGACACAGGTGCGACAGCCGGTGCATTTGTCATAATCGACACGTGCGACGTTATTCGTGACTTTAATCGCACCCTCCGGACAGCTTTTTTCGCATTTCATGCAGCCGATACAGCCGGCTGTGCATGCTTTGCGCGTCAATGCGCCGCGCTCGTGATTGGCGCACAGAACAACGGGTTTTTCGCTTTCGGGACTAATCCAAATCACCTTTTTCGGGCACGCCTGTTCACATGCGCCGCAGCCGGTGCATTTTTCGGGATTGATACGCGCCAAACCGTCGCTGACGGTGATTGCGTCAAATTTACACGCTTTGACACAGTCGCCATAGCCAAGGCAGCCATATTCGCATGTGGCACGCCCTTTATACAGCGCATTGCACGCGACGCAGCTCTCAATGCCCTCATACAAATATTTATCCTCTGTATGGTCATAATTGCCCTGACAGGCGATAATCGCTTTTCGCTTGACCACATCGCCCGCCACAACGCCCATGATGGCGGCGGCAGCGGCGGCCGTGGCAGCGCCGCCCGGCACGCATTTATTGACCGGCGCACCCTCTACAATGGCTTTGGCATAGTCGGCACAGCCGGCATAGCCGCATGCGCCGCAGTTTGCGCCCGGCAAAACGCCCTGCACTTCGCCGATGCGTGCGTCTTCACTCACCTGCATAAAATGTGCGGCAACAACCAAAATTGCGGCGCCAAGAAGGCCGGTTACGGTCACAACGACAACAGCAGTTACGATACTCATAATCTCTCCTCCTTACACCACGCCGAATATATTGTTGACGATGCCGCCAAAACCCATAAAGGACAGGCTGACAATACTGGCCGCGACAAGCGTGATGGGCAAACCGTCAAAACATTTGGGCGGTTTTGCTTCTTCAAGCCGTTTGCGCACACCGGCAAACAGCACCATCGCGAGCATAAAGCCAACGCCCGCGCCGATGGCACAAACAAAGCTTTCAGCAAAGGTATATCCCTCATCAATGACGGAAATGGTGACGCCGAGCACCGCGCAGTTGGTGGTAATCAGCGGCAGATACACGCCGAGCGCTTTGTAAAGCGGCGGCATGAATTTTTTGAGAATGATTTCAACGAGCTGCACCAGCACCGCGATAATCAAAATAAACGCGATGGTTTGCAGATATGCGAGATCCATCGGCACAAGCAGATAGGTGTACACCGGCCATGTGACCGCCGTGGCAAGCCCCATGACGAAAATGACGGCGCACGACATGCCGAATGCGGAATCAAGCTTTTTGGACACGCCGAGAAACGGGCAAATGCCGAGAAACTGGACGAGAACATAGTTGTTGACCAGAATCATGCTGAAGAAAATAACGGCTAGTTTCGTCATCATACGGCTTCGCCTCCTTTTTTGGTTTCGCAAGTGCCGCCGCAGACAGCCGCAGACGGACACGCTTCACAGCCGATGCTGCGTTTGATGGGGTGGTTGGTTTTGGTTTCGATGAAAATGACGAGCGCCATCAGCACCGCAAAGACAAAAAATCCGCCCGGAGGGGTGATGAGAAGCGTCATGGGGTCGATTTCTGCGGGAATGACCTGCATGCCGAACCATGTGCCCGCGCCGATGATTTCGCGAATAGAACCCATGAACATCAGCGTGAGCGTGAAGCCAAGCCCCATGCCGAGGCCGTCGAGCGCCGATTCAAACACGGCGTTTTTCGAGGCATACATTTCGGCGCGGCCGAGAATGATGCAGTTGACAACAATCAGCGGCAAATAAATGCCGAGTGCCGCGTCAAGCGAGGGCAGATATGCTTTGACCACCATTTGCAAAATGGTGACGAAGGCGGCGATGATGGTGATATACGCCGGCAGACGCACTTTGTCGGGAATGACTTTGCGCATGGCGGAGATGGCAATGTTTGAGCCAATCAACACAAATGTGGCGGCAAGCCCCATACCAAGACCGTTCATGGCAAGCGTGGTGACGGCGAGCGTTGGGCAAGTGCCAAGCACAAGGCGCAGCGAGGGGTTTTCTTTGAGCAGGCCGTTGGTTACGATTTTAATTTTTTCTTTCATGTCTATGCCCCCTTACTTGCATGATAGGCGTCAATCGCCATTTGCACGGTGGCGGCGGCGGCGTCAGACGACATCGTTGCACCCGCGACGACATCATACGGTTTTGCACTGGTTTTACCGATAAACTGCTCTGAGAATTTGGCATCTGTGCCAACCTGTGTGCCGACGCCGGTGGTTTCTTGCGTGGTGTCGAACCACGCGCCGGTGATGACACCGGCCTCGTCAAAGCCGACTGCGGCAATGAGCGGTTTTTTGTAGAATCCTTTGCCCTCCACATACAAAATAGTGCCGCCGTTTGCGCCTTTGTACGCTTCAAACGCACCGGCGGGCACGGTGTCCATCGGGGTGATGTCGCCGCCGTTCGGCAAAACTTTCGCACGCACTTCTTCGGGCGTCAGCACAACGGCCACTTCGCCTTTTACTTCGGCATTATACAGCGTGATGGCGCTGTTGATGGCCGTGACGGACGCGGCAGAGGAGATGGTTGCGCCGGAAATGGCGTCGATGTCCGACAGGGCAATGTTTTTGCTGTCCATACCGGCAAATTGGTCGGCAAACGCGGGGTTTTTAATCTTTTGGCCAAGACCCGGTGTTTCTTGATTGTCTAAAAATTTCACGGCCGCAATTTTGCCGTCTTTGTCAAACGCGAGCATCACGGGCACTTGGCCGCCATAGCCTTTGGCCTGTGCCGTCATGACATAGCCGGTGTCGTTGTCCGCTTTGTACACTTCGGGCACGGCATCGGTGACGAGCGCTTCCTGCAAAGTGAATTTATCGGCGGACGGCAACAATTCCGCGCGCGCCGCATTGGCTGTTTTGATGGCATTTTCTTCAATAATAGGCGCTGTGGCGTTATTTGTGACGGCAAGCAACGTGCTTGTGACAAGGCAGATACCGCCGAGAACGACGATTGGTTTTACAAAGTCAGAAAATAAACTCATTTTACCTTTGCACCTCCCAGCGGTTTTTGGCGCGTGAAGTCGTTGATATACGGCACGAGCAGATTCATCAGCAACAGGCTGTAGCTGACGCCCTCGGCCATATTGCCGTAAAAGCGAATCAGACAGGTGATGACGCCAAGCCCGACGCCAAACACGAGTTTGCCTTTTGTGGTGAACGGACTTGTGACATAATCGGTCGCCATGAAAAATGCGCCGAGCAACAGGCCGCCCGAAAATACTTGCAGCACAACATCTTGTCCGAGCAGCAAGCTCATGACAATGACCGTGCCGATGTACGTGAGCGGAATTGTCGCGGAAATGGTTTTGGTGACGATGAGGTAAATGCCGCCGATAATAAGCGCCAACGCGCAGGTTTCGCCAATGACACCGCCGTGTGTGCCGAGCAAAAGCGGCAGAATCATCGACGCACCACTGACGGTTTTACCCGCGACAAGCGGTGTGGCACTTGCAAGCGCATCCACCGCAACGGAGGGAAACGCGTAGGCGGTCATGCGGCCGGCAAAACCGACGGCAAGCGCGATACGTGCGACGATGGCGGGGTTGGCAAAGTTGCAGCCGATGCCGCCGAACAGCTGTTTGACAATGACGATGGCGATGAACGCACCGACAATGGCAATCCACAGCGGAATGGTGGACGGCAAGTTGAACGCGAGCAGCAAGCCTGTGACGATGGCGGAAAAATCGCCGACCGGAACAGGTTTTTTCATGAGAATGCAATAGAGCGCTTCAAACCCGACGCAGGCCGCAACCGTGACGCCAACCACCAAAAGGGCGCGTGCGCCAAACACGAGGCCGGACGCGAGCAGCGCGGGCACAAGCGCAATGATGACATTGCCCATCAGTTGGCGCGTCGACACCGGAGAAGTGATATGGGGAGAAGCCGTGACAAGTAGTTTTTTCGATTCCATGTGTTACTTCCCTCCATTTTTCTGCATGATTTTTGCGAGCGCAACCGTCTGCGATACCGGACGTTTTGCCGGACAGACAAAGCTGCACGCGCCGCAGCCGATACATAAATCGGTCATGAGTGTGTTTAATTTTTCAACATCGCCCTGTTGATAGGCGATGGTTTGCTCCACCGGCGACAAACCCATCGGACAGGCAGAAATGCAGCGGCCGCAGCGGATGCATGGTTCCGCCTGCGCAAGCGAGGCCTGTTTGAAGTTGAGCGCGAGAATGGCGTTGTTCTGTTTGATGACAGGAAAATTCATGTCAAGAACCGCTGTGCCCATCATCGGGCCGCCCATAATCACTTTGGCAACGGCCTCGGTGTCAAGGTCGCAAAAATTCAGCACGTCAATGATGGGCGTGCCGAGAATCACCTCGACGTTTTTGCACGACTTGATGGCCGAGCCGTCAATCGTGAGGCGCTTTGTGGTGAGCGGCATACCGGTGGCGATGAATTTGCCGAGCACCGACACGGTGGTGACGTTCATCACGAGCACGCCGACGTCTGCCGGCAAACCGCCGCGCGGCACTTCGCGGCCGGTGGCTTTTTCAATCAGCACTTTTTCAGCGCCTTGCGGATAAACACTTTCCATCGGCAGGACGTTATAATCTGCATCGCCGTTGGTGAGGCTGTACATGAGGTCAATGGCGTCGGGCTTGTTGCGCTCGATGCCGATGATAACTTTTTGAATGCCAAGGCATTTTTTGACGGCGGCAATGCCCCGCATGACACTGTCGCTGCACTCTAGAAATTCGCGATGGTCGGCCGTGATATACGGCTCACATTCCGCGCCGTTGATGACAAGCGTGTCAAGCACCGTGCCCTCTTTCGGCGAAAATTTCACCGCAGTCGGGAATCCGGCGCCGCCAAGGCCGACAAGACCGCAGCGCTGTGCCGCGGCAATCAGGCTTTTGGCATCGGTGAGGTTCGGCGGTGCAATAGATGCATCCACCGTTTGGTTGCCATCGGGCGTTATGACGACAGCTTGTACTTTTGCACCGTTCGGAAAAGAAACGGTTTCGATGGCCTCGACCGTGCCGGACACACCGCTGTGGATATCGGCGCTGACAAAGCCGCCGGCCTTGCCAACCACTGTGCCCACGCAGACCGTGTCGCCCTTTTGCACCGCAGCGGTACAGGGCGCACCGATATGCTGCTGCATCGGGATAATAATTTTTGCCGGCAGAGGCATTTTGACGGTGGTGCTCTTTGCTGTGTTCTTATAGTGTGGCACGGGTGCACCCAAGGCCGCACGTTTCAGTTTTTTGAGCATGAAAGTGATATTCCTCCATTTCGCTTTTTGTTTGTGCTACAAATGCGCACATGGCATTACTTTTATTTTAACATTATTATAATGTTAGTCAATAAGAGTTATTTTATTAACAGGTTTTTCCTGCGATTCTTTCTGTTTTTTTTGATTTTGGCGTGTTTTTTCACTGTATTGCGTTTTCACCTCTATTTGTGTTATACTAAATACAATAAAGCTTTGGGAGGAATTGTGTGTGCCATTTTTGATTACCGACAGCACTGTGCCGCTGCTGATGGACACCGTGCCCGCCCTCAAAATTTGCCATTTTCGCGGCACGCCGCAACACGACACCGTGTATGCGTATCTGCGTTGCTATGTGATAAAAGGTGCTTTGCATTGCAGCGCAACGTGTTTTGACGCGGCGCCGCTTGCCACCACACGTTTTGCTTTGGCACTGTGCCCTGCGGCGCGCACCGATTGTTATTTGCTGTTTTCGCTTTGCAAAAGCGGCGAAAATACACTGTGCGTTTTAGACAGCACCACCAATGTGCCGCTGCAAACTTACAGTGCGCCGCCCGCCCGCGTGATCACGGGTGCCGACGAACAGGGCGTTTACTGGTGTGCCGAGAGCAATATTCCCGCCGCCGTTTTTACCGCCGCGTTTGGCGCAGCGCCGAAATCCGGCACGGTGTTTGCGGGCAATGTGTTTTTATACGACACGGCAGATGCCGCATTCGGCGCCGCTTTTCCCGTGCCGCAAGGTGAAAAAGTGCCCACCGCAAAAGGCTTTGACGCCTTTCCCGTCGTTCCTTATTGATACATTTTGCAATAAAAAACAGGAGGCAGTTTGATGAAAACAGTTTTAAAACTTCTCGTATGGATTGTGGGCATTTTGGCGGCCGTGGCCGGCCTTGCTTACCTCAAAAAAGAAAATTCACCCGAGTACATCGAGATTTATTCCGATGAGGACGAGGGCATGTTTTAGCATACCCCAAAATACATCGTGTCAGCAAAACAGGCATACGGATTGGTATTTCCGTATGCCTGTTTTTTTATTTTTCTGTTTTTAAGGCCATATAATATTTTTCTTTATACTGCGTGAGCATTTCGTTGAAATTCGGCACATAGCCCTCGTGCATATTGCGGCGAAATTCATGCGCGTCAAAATGGTCGTCCTCAGAATCGATGCCCACAATGCGCGCCGCCACGTTGGAGCAATGGTCCGAAATGCGCTCAAGATTGGTTAAAATTTCGAGGAAAATAATGCCGCTTTCAATGGCACACACGCCATTTTTTAGGCGCATAATATGCCGGTCACGCAACAAATCTATCATAAGGTCGATGGTTTCTTCAAGCGGTTCGACACGCTCTGCCATGCGGGCATTGCCGCCGGCAAACGCTTCTTGCGTGGTGTCGAGAATTTCGAGAATCGCCTTGTTCAGCAGTTCCAATTCGTCGATGGCACTTTGTGAAAACGTGATTTCTTTGTCGAAAATTTCGCCGCTGCGCTCCACCACGTTGATGGCATAGTCGCCGATGCGCTCAAATTCCACCACAAAGTTCATCAGCTCGTTCACCGCGTGGCTTTCGGCCTCGCCCAGTTCCTTGTCGGTCACTTTGATGAGGTAATTGCTGATGGACACTTCAAGGCTGTCAATCACGCTTTCGCGCTGATGAATGAGCTGAATGACGTCTTGATTATGGCTGAACAGCACCGGCACGGCCTCGGCATAATTGAGCCGCGCGTTGCGTCCCATGGTTTCGACGGCGCTCTTGGCCTGCTGAATGGCAACCGCCGGAGAATTGAACAGGCGCTCGTCCAAAATAGGAATTTCAATATCGGGGGTATCGCCCGCTTTGTCGGGGATGGTCCACTCGGCCAAGCGCGCCAAAACGCGCGTGAACGGAATGAATAAAACCGTCACCATGACGTTAAACAGTGTGTGAAAATTGGCGATATCGCCCATGTTCATCGTGGTATCCCACCATGTGAATTTGAAAATTGCTTTGGCGCCGTAAATGGCCGCCATAAAGAGCAGTGTGCCGATGACGTTGAAATACAAATGCACCACCGCGCTGCGTTTGGCGGCTTTGGATGCGCCGACAGACGCCATCAGCGGCGTGGAGCAAGTGCCGATATTCTGCCCCAAAATAATGGGAATGGCACTGCCCCATGTGACGATGCCCGTGCTTGAGAGCGCCTGCAAAATACCCACGGACGCCGAGGAGCTTTGAATGGCAACCGTGACAAGCGCGCCGGCCAAAACACCGAGGAACGGGTTTTGCAGCGAGGTGAACAGCTTGATAAACAGCGGCGAATCACGCAACGGTTCCACGGCGGCCGTCATGGCCGTCATGCCGGTGAACAAAAGGCCGAAACCGACGAGAATTTGCCCGATATTGCGCTTTTTGGGCGCTTTGAAAAACACATATAAAATCGCGCCGAAAAACGCGACAATCGGCGCCAAGTTGCTCGGTTTCACAAGCTCCATCAAAAGCCCGCCGCCCGCAACATCTGACAGGCGCAAAATTTGCCCCGTGACCGTGGTGCCGATGTTGGCGCCCATGATGACGCCAATCGCCTGTGAAAGCTGCATGATGCCGGAGTTGACAAGGCCGATGACAATGACCGTGGTGCCGGCGCTCGACTGAATGACGCCGGTAATCAGTGCGCCGAATAACACGGCACGCACCGTGGACGAAGTGAGTTTTTGCAGAACGGCTTCCATCTTGCCGCCCGCCACTTTTTCAAGGCCCGACCCCATGATGGACATACCATATAAGAACAGCGCAATACCGCCGGCTAAGCTGATGACGTTGAAAATTGTCATGATGGCCTCCGAGTTGTTTGGATTTTGCAGAATTTACATTTTCTTGTCGAAAACTTTACACAACTCAGTATAACATTCCTTGCCCCTTGTGTGCAATGGAAAATGTGAAACTTTACAAAACTGTTCTTATTGCAAGTTTGCAGACAAAGTTTTATGTGCGCGTTCGTTATTCCACCGACACCACCACGCCCGCCGGCAAACAGATGGCTTGTTCGTTTTCATGCGCAAGCCAACCTTGATTTTCGCAGATATGGTCGTGGCAAACACTTTGGACAAACCGAATTTTACCGTCTTTCACTTCGAGCGTCACGGGTATTTTTGCGCCGTCGGCGGTGTCAAGCGTATATATTTTGTCCTCAGACAGCGACAGTGTGATGGTTTTTGCGTCCACAATGCTCACGAGCGCCGTGTTGCCCTTGGTGCGATTTGCCGTTTGCCACAGCAGCAGTGCGACGGCGAGCGCGAGCACGGCCGCCGCAAATAAAATATTTTTCTTCATCTTACTTCCCTTTGTGTTGCGATTTTTCTTTATTATACTATAATAGAGGTAATAATATCAAAGGAGATTTTTCAAATGCTTGAAACAAATCTGTCAAAACGCATTGACGCGTTTATTGAGACGAATAAAAGCGCCATTTTGCGCGACATCAAAACACTGGTGGACATCAATAGTGTGGAGGCCGCCGCGCTGCCCGAAAAACCGTTTGGCGCCGGCGTGGACGAGGCGCTGTGTGCCGCACTTTCGATGGCAAAAGAGATGGGACTTGACGCGCAAAACCTCGACGGCTATTTTGGATATGCCGACCTTGTCGGCGCAAGCGAAACGCAAATTGCCACCATCACACATCTTGACGTGGTGCCGCAGGGCAACGGCTGGACGCAAGACCCGTTTTGTATGCAGCGGCGCGATGGATATCTCATCGGCCGCGGCGTTGCCGATGACAAAGGGCCGGCCGTTTTGACACTGTATGCCGCCAAGTTTTTAAAAGAAAGCGGCGAAACACTGCCCTATACGCTGCGTGTCATGTTTGGCACCAACGAGGAAACCGGCATGAAAGGCCTCACCTATTATCAAAGTAAATTTGCCGACCCTGCGTTTTGTTTTACGCCCGACGGCTCTTTTCCGGTATGCTACGGCGAAAAAGGTATTTTCGGCGGAACCTTTTGCAGTGCAAAATTAAACGGCAATTTGGTGGATTTTGCGGGCGGCATTGCCAGCAACGTCATCCCTGACCGTGCATTTGCCCTTGTGAAAGCGGATATTTCCGCTCTCGCAAACACCGAAAACATCACGGTTACGTCTGAAAACGGCCTTGTGCGCATTGCGGCCGTCGGCATTGGCGGACACGCGGCACATCCGGCCGGCACGGTGAACGCCATCGGACTTGTGGTGGATTATTTGCTCAACAATCACCTGTGCGATGCGGACGAAACCGCTTATTTATCACTGCTGCATGAGCTTTTTGCCGCAACAGACGGCTCGACGCTCGGCATTGATGCAAACGACGGCGTGTTTGACCCGCTCACCTGCATTGGCGGCATCATCGCCATGAAAGACGGTGTATTGTCGCAAAATATCAATGTGCGTTTTCCCACAAATACAAATGCCACAAAGATTACGGCAATTTTATCCGCAAAAGCAGCCCTTGCAAACGCCACATTTGTGCCGGAAGAACACGCCAAAGACCCGTTCTATATCGACCCCGCGCAACCGGTGATTCAAACACTGATTGACACCTACAACGAAGTGACGGGCAAACACGAAAAACCGTTTACCATGGGCGGCGGCACATACGCACGCGATTTTAAACATGCCGTGAGCTTTGGCATGGAGGAAGAAAACGAGCCTGTGCCCGCTTGGGTTGGCTCAATGCACGGCGCAGACGAGGGCGTGTCTGAAGCACTGCTGTGGCGCTCGCTGAAAATTTATATTCTTGCCATTCTGCGCCTCATGCAGCTTCCGTTTTAAAAAGTGTGCATAAAGGTGATGCCTTTTCGCGCCAAAGAGGCCGTAAATTGCAGGTGTTTCTATTGATTTTCCATGTAAATTATGGTAGACTTTGAGTAACTTTAAAGTAACACAAACTGAACCATATCGCAAGGAGTGAAAGTATGACGATGCAGCAAGAGAATCGGGCGCGCGGCTTGTCGCCTGAGGATTTTTACCGTTCCGTCACTGCACTATTATCACGCGACAGTGCCGAGCGCACACAATTTGCCCTCGTTACACTTGATTTTGATAATTTCAATTTTATCAACGACTTGTTCAGCTATGAAATCGGCGATGCGGCGCTCGACCATATTACGGCATATTTTGCCGGCAAAATGGAAGAAGGCGAACTTGTTTCGCGCCTCCATGCCGACCATTTTGTGTTTTTGGTGCGCCATGGCACGCAAAGCGTCGTTGCACGTTTTTGTGCCATGACGCAGATGAAAGATTTACTTGCGGACATTGTGCCCACACACTACACTCTTGTGTGCAGTGGCGGCATTGTGTATCTGCCCGAAACTGTCGAAAGCTTGCCCACCCTTTTAGACAAGGCAAATTTCGCCCGCAAACAGGCCAAAGGCAACCACATCAATACCTTTTTGCTGTATGACAAGCAGAAAGACGAGGATTTGGAGTGGCGAAAAGCCATCACCATGATGATGGAAACCGCCTTGCAGGAACACGAATTTGAAATGTATTTGCAGCCGAAAGTGCTGATTAAAACAGGACAAGTTGTGGGTGCGGAAGCACTTGTGCGCTGGAACAGCAAAAAATACGGCATGATTTATCCCGACCGTTTTATCCCGATTTTGGAGCAGAACGGCTTTGTGCGGCAAATTGATTTTTTCATGCTCGAACAGGCCTGTCTTTTTCTGCAAAATTCCATTGCAAACGGCATTCCGCCGCTTCCCATTTCAGTCAATTTTTCTAAGGTGCATATTCGCACCGACAACTTTGTGGAGCAGGTGTTTCACACGGTCAATCGGTATGGCGTTTCCGCACAGTTGATTGAACTTGAAATGACCGAAAACATTTATCCCGGCGATTTTCAGACGCTGATTGAGATTGTAAGCGCGCTGAAATATCTCGGCTTTAAAGTGGCGCTTGATGATTTTGGCAGCGCCTATTCCTCCCTCAATTATCTGAAAGATTTGCCGCTTGACATTATTAAAATTGACAAGGGGTTTTTAAATTCTGCCACAAACTCTGACAAAGGCCGTCTGATTATCGCAAAAACGGTGGAACTGATTAAATCTCTGCGTTTGATTTCCGTGATGGAAGGCATCGAAACAAGCGAAGATGCGGAGTTTTTGAAAAAACTGAGCTGCGATTTGGGACAGGGTTATTTTTATGCAAGACCCATGCCGCAAGCGGCATATATTGATTTTGTGAAAACGGCCTCCCCCATTATTGACATCGAAACCTATTTGAAAAAACACGCGGCAAATGTCGAAAAATCATACCTCAGCGCCATTCCGCAAGAGTTTCAAATGGACAATTGGGAGCTGTATACGCTTGGGCAAAACATCGACATGGGTTTGATGAAAGGCTATCTTGACAAAGAGGCCACCGTGCAATATGTCAACGACCGTGCGCTTGAATATCTCGGCTACAACCGACAGGAATTTCGCGAGATTTTCCACAACAGCATTGCGGCATTTACGTATCCGGACGATGTAGCCATTGTGCATGCCAACACCGAAGCTTTGGCCAAATATGGCAAACCGCTGCAGTTTAAAACGCGTGCCGTGCGCAAAGACGGCAAGGTGATTGTGCTGCAAGGCCGCGCCTCCTGCGTGGCCGACAGCGAGGGCTGTGCCATCGGTATTTATGCGTTTCAAGACGTGACCGAGGAACTTGAGCGCACGGAAACACTGCAGCGCTCTTTGCGGAATAAAATTGCGGAACTGGAAATTATGGTGGACAGTGAGCGCAAAAGCCGTGAGGCACTGCGCATCAGCGAGGAGCAATATCGTCTGATTGTGGAGCAGAGCGACGATATCATGTTTACGTGGGATTTTGCCACAGACTCCATTGCTTTTTCGGACAAATTCGAAAAACAATTGGGCCGCGTGCCCATTCAAGAGCGCGTGAGCACCAATTTGGCCATTCGCAACAATGTGTCACCTGCCGATTTGCCTATTTTGGAAAAGTGGATTCAAGGTGTTTTTCGGCATTCCGGCTTCGTACAAGCAGAATTTCGGTTGAAAAATGACGTCGGTGACTTTCTGTGGATGCGCGCCCGCTCCACCTCCATTGACGACGCAACCGGCAACGCCCTCAAAGCCGTCGGTGTGTTCACCAATATTACCGCACAAAAAACGATGCTGCAGTAGCATTTTTAAACATAAAAACCGCTCAGACATCAATGGCAATCACCGTTGTCTGAGCGGTTTTTTATGCTATGTTTTTGAAAATATGCCTGCCGCACACTGCCGATTTACCGCAATGCTGCCCGCAAAACGCGCAGCCTGTGCGGTGTCCGGCGCAAGATAAATATCTGCCGACCCGCCGTCCAATGCCGCAAGCTGTCCATGGCAGCACATCAAAAACGCGGCGTCCGTCTGCACCACTGCCGGAATACCGTACGCACGCGCTAAAATGGCCGCATGCGCCTGCGGCGAGCCGCGGCTTGACACAAACCCAAGCACCATATCGTGCGACGCCACAAGGTCTGTGGGATAAATTTCGTCTGACATCAAAATCGACGGACACGTCAATTGCATCGGCGATATCCCGTCTAAAATTCGCACTACACGCTGGCAAACATCGAGCACATCACAGGCGCGCGCCGATAAATAGGCATCCTTGAGCGCACGCAAACGCTGTGCATACAGCCTGCCCGCGCGCTCTGCCGCCGCTGCCGCGCCCGCGCCTGCCTGTATATAACCGCGCATTTCCGCGCAAAGGCCGACATCGTCCAGCATCACCTGCTGCACCATCAAAATTTCTCTGCCGCTCTGCGTCGTTTTTTGCGCAAGCTGTCGCAACTCCTCCTGCGCTTGTTTGGTTGCATTGTCGAGCCGCAACAGCTCTTGATGCGGCGCAAACACCCGCCGCGCCACGCACGCACGCGTGTGACGCACATGCGCAAGCGGCCCGATTGCGCGCCCGCACGACGCCGAAATACCATGTGCATATCGCATTTTGCACGCTCCTTTTATCTTTCGATTGCTTGTTTTACCTTACCGCAAAGCGCGTGCTGTTTTTGGCGAAAATTTACAGAAATCGCAAATTTCTATGTAATTTTGAAAACTAGGTAATATATTTTCAATAAGCATTGTATTTAGTTGCAGTTATGGTGTATAATCAATTGTATTACCGTTAAAGGAGGCAACATACATGCATGACAGTCGAAATCCAACCAAATTTTATACGAAGGGTGAAGAAATTTTTAACGCAGTGTCGCACGGCGTCGGCAGCTTGCTTGCGCTGATTGGCACAAGTGTGCTCGTGACACTGGCCGCTTGTTTTTCCACGCCTTATGCCGTTGTTATCTGTATCATTTACGGCCTATCGCTCATCATGCTTTATACAATGAGTACACTATACCATGCGTTTCCGTTTGAAACCGTCAAACGCATTTTTCGCATTTTCGATCATTCCACCATCTATCTCTTGATTGCCGGCTCATATACGCCGCTGACGCTTTTGCTGCTACCCGGCTCACGCAAAGCAATGCTCGTGTGTGCTGTTGTGTGGATAACCGCGCTGCTTGGCATTATTTTAAATGCATTCAGCGTAGATAAATTTGAAAAGCTGTCGCTGTTTTTATACGTGGCAATGGGTTGGGCGGTTGTTTTTATGATAGGTGATATTGTGAAAGCACTGGCCGTGCCCGGCTTGTGGCTGCTGCTCATCGGCGGTCTATGCTATACAGGTGGTATTGTTTTTTATAAATGGAAAGTACGTTATATGCACAGCGTATGGCATTTATTTGTGCTCGCGGGCAGTGTGTCACACTTTTTATGTGTCGTCCTGTACGTGTTGCCGCTCAGTTATGTGCGATAATTGCGCCATATAAAAAATAAAAACAACAAGCCCGCGCAGAGGCATTGACGGCCGCGCGGGTTTTTGTTATAATGGTAAGGCTGTAATAAGCAACCCATGGACAGGTATCGAAGTGGTCATAACGGCCCTGACTCGAAATCAGGTAGTCCAGCAATGGGCTCGTGGGTTCGAATCCCACCGCTTCCGCTATCGAGGAAATCCTGTAGCCATACAATTTTACAGGATTTCCTTTTTTGTTTTTTTAACTAACCGAACTTCTG
>JAVXRV010000014.1:0-277 GCA_036643515.1 Ruthenibacterium sp. | reverse complement strand
TGTCCGCCAATTTTCTCAACCGTTGTTGTTACAAAAGCACCGCCTTGTTTTGTGGTGGTGCTTTTGTGTTCTTTGTAATAAATATCTAATTATCGTTGTTTTTTATCTTGTTTGCCGCTTGTTCCGCTCTTTTTGCCTATCCGTTTTGATTCTCTGTCGCATTTTTCTAGGCTTCTTGTGTCACACCTGCGCAAGCGCATCAAAATTTGCACCCACCTGTCAAAGTGGGTGCAAAAATTGCTAGGTGGGTGCAAATTGATTTTTTGCCACGCAAATG
>JAVXRV010000013.1:0-24108 GCA_036643515.1 Ruthenibacterium sp. | reverse complement strand
CAGAAACGCCCTTATAGATTTTACGCTCATCACCAATGATTTTCGGTGCCAAACGCTCCACCGCCGTGTATAGCGCATATTCATCCGCACGGTTTTTTTCAACCGACAAGGTTTTTACAAACTGACGGAACACGCGCGCACGCGGGTCGCTGATGGAATACACCGCGTGCCCCATGCCGTAAATAAGGCCGGTTTTGTCGAATGCTTCTTTGTGCAGCAGTGCGCGCAGATAGTCGCTCACGGCGTCCTCGTCTGTCCAATCGGCAATATTTTGTTTCATGTCGGCAAACATCTGCACCACTTTGATATTTGCGCCGCCGTGTTTTGGCCCTTTTAAGCTGCCAAGCGCGGCCGCAATGACCGAGTAGGTGTCTGTGCCGGAGGAGGAAACCACATGTGTTGTGAACGTTGAGTTGTTACCGCCGCCGTGTTCCGCATGTAAAACAAGCGCCAAATCGAGTATTTTTGCTTCCAGTTCTGTATATTTACTATCCGGACGCAAGGTGTACAAAATATTTTCAGCCGTGGAAAGCCCCGCCTGCGGATTGTGAATGTATAAGCTGTCGCCCATAATATAGTGCCGGTACGATTGATAGGAATACACGCTCATAATCGGGAACAATGCAATGAGCTGTAAACATTGGCGCAGCACATTGTCCACGCTGATGTCGTTGGCGTTTTTGTCGTAACCATACAGTGTCAGCACGCAGCGTGCGAGCGTGTTCATCATGTCGGCACTCGGCGCTTTCATGATGATGTCACGTACAAAATTGGTTGGCAGTGTGCGATAGGTGTCGAGCACGTCGCAAAAACCGGAAAGCTGTTCTTGGGTGGGCAGTTTGCCCATCAAAAGCAAATAAGTTGTTTCTTCAAAGCCGAAACGTTTTTCGCTGATGAAACCTTTGACGATGTCCTCTACGTCCACACCGCGATAATACAATTTGCCATCAATAGGGGTTTTCACGCCGTCGACGGTATCGAACGACACAATTTCGCTAATCTCGGTCAGGCCTGTCAGCACGCCGTTTCCGTCAAGATCGCGCAGGCCACGGTTCACTTTGTATTTGGTATACAAATCGTGGTCGATAGAACTATTCTGCATGCAAATTTCGGTTAAATTTTTCACCTCAGGTGTTACACAGGAATAGTCGATTGTTTTATCAATTGGCATTGTATTCATCCTCTCTTTTTGTTCTCGTTACTTGTATTGATAATTGAATTTTCAGTATACCATAAAAAGAGAGGTTAGTTGTTAATTTTTTGATTGTTTTTTGCGTACAATTTTGCATTTTTTATATTTTATCATGATATCGTTATAAAAAATTTTAAAATATTTGTGTAAATCTTCGCGGGACAGCGCTGCTTAATCGCCGGCGGTGGCCTCTTTGTTGAAAATTTTGATGGCGCTTGACGTACCGAGCCGGTCTGCGCCGAGCGCGATAAATTGTTCCATATCCGCCACGCTGCGAATGCCGCCCGCGGCTTTGATGCGACAACGACCATGCACCTGTTTTGCAAATAGCGCAATATCGTCAAATGTGGCGCCGCCGGTCGAAAAACCGGTTGAGGTTTTGATGAAATCGGCGCCCGCTTCGCACACGACATCGCACATCGTTTTCTTTTCGTCGTCTGTTAAGAGGCAGGTTTCGATGATGACTTTCAAAATATGTGTGCCGACGGCCTCTTTGATGGCACGGATTTCATCACGTACAAAGGCGGTGTCGCCCATTTTCAATCGGCCGATGTTGATGACCATATCAAACTCGGCACAGCCGTTTGCGAGCGCGTCTTTCGCCTCGGCCACTTTCGCCGCCGTGGTGGTGGCACCGAGTGGGAAACCAATCACCGTGCACACCGCCACGCGGCCGTTCATATAAGAAACCGCGTCTTGCACCCAACCGGAATTGATGCACACGGACGCCGTTTTGTTTGCGATGGCTTCGTCGCAGAGTGTTTTGATTTCTGCCCATGTTGCGTCTGCTTTTAGTAGCGTATGATCTACTTTTGCGAGAATTTCTTGTCTTGTCATATGGTTCTCCTTTTTGTATCTGTTTAAAAAAAGCGGCACGTCCCCTACCCATAGGGAACGTGCCACCTCCATGCTGCAAAAATGATTGCACTTAGGCCATCGTAACAGCCTTCAGCGGAATTTTCGCGCCCGCAACAGAGCCGTCTTCGGACGGTGTGTTGATGATGTTCGATGCGACGTTGTCGGTATCATTGACAAGTTTTGCATAGATGGCATCATAATCAGCCTGTGTGAATTTCGTGAATCTCGCGGTGTCCATCGCGAGGGACACGCCGTTGTTTTCTGCGTTATATACAATGTTTTGTCCGCCGGGGAAGGTGTCTGCATACACGTTTGCAATGATGTCGTATACGGAGCTGCTAATGCTTTTCATGGCCGAGGTGATGACGGTGGTAGATTCTACCGATTGGTCAATGTCCACACCGATGACTTTTGCGCCGGCCGCCTCAGCCGCTGCCATGACGGAGCTGCCTATAGCGCCGCCAGCAGCAAACACGCACTCGGTGCCGCCGTTGTACCACGAAGCGGCCATTGCCTGTGTTTCGGGTGTTGCGTCAAAACTGCCGACGTAGTTATATTTCATCTCGATGGAACCGTCTGCCATGCCCAGTTCAGCAGCGGCATATTCTGCGCCCTGCACAAAGCCATAGCCGTAACGCACCACGCCCGGCGCAGCCATGCCGCCCATAAAGCCAAGTTTCGTCATGCCGTCTTTGACAGCCGCATAGCCGGCCAAAAAGCCTGCCTGCTCCTCCGCATAGGTGACGCCAACGCAGTTTGCGGCGGTGTTGTATACAGAATAATCCGCATTGTGCGGGTTGCCGTCGATGAGGATAAATTTCACGTCAGGATAAGCGTCCTGTGCGATAAAAATCGATTCTTCAAACAAAAATCCCGGCACTACGATTACTTTTGCACCGCCTTTGACCGCAAGGTCAATAGACGCTATAAAAGCATCGGTGGAATTTTCAGTCGGTTTGTAATACTGTTTGGAAATGTTTTTTTCCTCCGCGTATTTTACAAGGCCTTCCCATGCACTCTGGTTGAATGATTTATCATCGATAGTGCCGCTATCTATGGCGAGGACTAGCTCTGCTTTTTTGCTGCCGCAACCGGCAAATACTGCAAGGCTCAAAACAAGAACCATCGCAACTGCAAGAAGTTTTTTCATGTAGACTCTCCTTTTTACTATTTCAACATTGTGCCGAAATGCCATCATCCACCTTGACGGCAAGATGCCATTAGGCGGAATCCATTTATATTATACATAATACAGCACCGATTTTCAAGCCATTTTGTAGAAAATGATTGAACAGCATTACTTTTTATCAGATTCTCCCTTTCCGAAAGCAAACGGCAGCAATTCACCCAAAGTTTTCTCCACGAAATTCGTTTCCGATTTTGCCATCAGCACCACCAAATCATCGCCCGCAAACTCATAAAGCATTTGTCGGCACACGCCGCACGGCGATGCGATGCTGCCGTCGTCGGTGCCGTCTGCTTTGCCGCCCACGATGGCAATGGCTTCAAATGTGCGCACACCCTCGCTCACCGCTTTGAACAGCGCCGTGCGCTCGGCACAGTTTGTGGGGCTAAAGGCGGCACATTCAATATTACAGCCGGTATAAATTGTGCCGTTTTGAGCCAGAAGCGCCGCCCCCACCTTGAAGTTTGAATACGGCGCATAGGCAAATTTTCGTGCCGCAAATGCGGCGCGAATCAGTTCTTGTCTGTTCATCGCTTACACCAAAATGCTTTGCAGCGCAATTTTCATCATATTGGTAAAACTTTTTTCCCGTTCCTCAACCGTTGTTACTTCATGCGAAATGAAACTGTCGGAAATTGTCAGCAAACATGCGGCGTTTTTGCCCGTGACATTCGCGTTGTGAAACAGCGCAAAGCTCTCCATCTCCACGGCAAGACAGCCCTTTGTGTCGCGCAAAATCTGCCAATACGGCGTGCCCGTGCCCTCGGCGCGATAAAAGACATCGCTTGAGTGAATCGTGCCCTCTCGCAGGGGAATCTTGAGTACCTGCGCGGCTATGCGCAAGTTTTCGTTGAGCGTTTCGCTCGGATAAATCATGTCTTTATCATAGCCGTTTTGCGTTTTGGCATAGCTGCTTTCACTGTAGGCCGCTGTTGCCATCACCACGTCAAACACTTTTGCGTCTGCGCTGTATGAGCCGGCAGAGCCGATGCGGATGATGTTGTCCACGTCATACTGCGTGAACAGTTCATATGAATAAATGCCTATGGACGGCATCCCCATGCCGCTGCCCATCACGGACACCGGTGTGCCCTCATAGGTGCCGGTGTAGCCGAGCATGCCGCGCACATTCGTCACCTCTTTACAGTTTTGAAGAAAGGTGTCTGCAATAAATTTTGCACGGAGCGGATCGCCCGACATGAGAACGGTTTTGGCAAAAGCGCCGCATTTTGCGGCGATGTGTGGTGTAGACATTGTTATTTCCTCCTATTTATACAAGATAGTCGCTGCGCATTTTTGCGAGCGCCTGTGATGATACGCCGCATTCCGCGGCCAAGTACGTTTCAAAATCGGGATATTTTGCGTCGATGGCGTCCAGCGCAAGCGCCAAACTTTCCGCTTTGACACCGGCCAAAAGCACTGCATATCCGGTCGCCTTGTCGGCGGGAATTGTTTTGCACAGCACCGAAGACAGCATTTCAATATTGTTTTTACGGCAGGTGTTGGTGATGAGATAATCGGCCATACAGTCTGCCCGCGACACCCCGAGTGCGCGCAAAATCAGCGCCGCCGCAACGCCTGTGCGGTCTTTTCCGGCGGTGCAGTGGAACAAAATCGGCGTATTACCCGCCACAATCTGCGCAAACATCTCACAATATGCCCTGTTGGCAAACGGTAAATTTCGGTAGCCGCCGTGCACCTCCGTCAGCATTTTCTGCACACCGGCGGCACTCGAAAGTAAAGCTTCCAAATCAAAGTTCACGTCGCCGCCTTCCGGCATGACCATGGCAGAGATGGGATACTCCGTCACGCCAGGAAATGTCGGATCTGGCAATGCACTGCGCTCTGCTTCGGAGCGGAAATCAATCACTGTTTTGATGCCAAGGCTGTTAAACATCGCCACATCATGCGGCGTTTTGATATAGCCAAGTGCCGGTGTGCGATAAAACGCGCCCCTCTTTACTTGTCTGCCATTCATGCCGAGATATCCACCGAGCTCGCGAAAATTTTCGCACGCTTCAAACGGCAGCGGCATACCGAGTTTGTTTTCTGTCATTTGCAAAAGCCTCCTATGTAATATTTTCTTCTTTGATGGCACCTGTGGCATACGCCGCAAGTAGCTTTTTAAGGTCTGTAATCTGCTCTTGCAGCTGTGCACCCTCGTCGGTGTCCTCCACCGAAATGCGTTTGTCGTTCACTTCAAACACGTCCACCGTCGACAAAATGTCGGCGTTGGCACGAATGGCCTCCTGCGTGCTTTCAAACGGGCCGTGGCTGCGCAGCGAAAGCCCGCGCGAAGATGACACGAGTGTATACCCCGCAATGCCTGTGCGGTTGTGGTACGCTTTGCAAAAACCGCCGTCAATGACAATCAATTTGCCGTTTGCCTTGATGGGCGTTTCGCCGTTTACCGCACGCACCGGCACGTGTCCGTTGATGATATGCCCATGCACACCGTCGAGGCCAAACTCTTTAAACAGTCGTAGCACCGTTTGTTCGGCAATCACCGCATCATCGTTTTCAATATAATCATAATATGGATTTTTGTGTTCTGTCAAGGCGGCTTCTTCCTCGATGAAAAAGTGCTCGAATGTGCTCATTTTATCGCGCCCATAAATCGGCGACGCACTGCCGCACCATAAAAACCACAAAAAGTCTTGCCCTTTATGCCGTTCTTTGCTGTCTTTCGGCGCAAAATAACCTTGCCGCGCCATACTTTCGCAATAGTCCATCCATGCGCGGCCGCTGTAAGACACGCCATCCATCACCGCGCCCGCAAATGTGCCGTCCTCATGCAGCGGAATCGCACCGTGAAACAGCAAATTTCCGTTTTCAATTTTATACACACTGCCTTTGGCATACAAGAAACGTGTGTGTCGCTGTAGCCGTTCGCTCTCGGTAAAACTTTGGCAGAGCTTTGTCATCACGTCCTGCTCCTCCGCCGTCAATTGCAGCGGATTTTTGGGGTCAACCGTTGGAAAGTCGCAGTCACTCATGCGATATTCGTGGCCGTCCACCGTCACCATCTGCGTGGTGAAATCAATTTTAGACAGCAAATCGCGGTTTTGCATACGATAGTCGGCATTGCGCGCGATGACCGCCGCCTCCAGTTTAAACAAAATCATCACAATGGCTTTGTGCATACGTGCCACGCGGTCGATGTCCTGCGGCGTATAATCGCCGTCGTCAATCACTTTCGGCAAAAATGCCGAGATGTCCGTGTCCTTGTATACTTCTTCGGCAAACAGCGCGAGCGGGCGCAAATTGATGCCGTAGCCGTCCTCTAAAGTTTCGAGATTGTTGTAGCTGAGCGTCATGTGAATCACGCCCGCAATGCACACCGCGCTGCCGGCCGCCGCGCCCATCCACTGCACATCGTGATTTCCCCATTGCACGTCCACCGAGTGATGCTCCATCAATTCATCGAGAATGATGTCCGGCCGTGCGCCGCGGTCGAAAATATCGCCCACAATATGCAGTTTAAACACGGCCAGACAGCCGATGAGGTGCGCAAGCGCGATGATAAAGTCGTCTGCGCGCCCGATATCGAGAATCGAGGATAAAATCCGCCCATAGTAAAGGTCTTTGTCATGGTCTTCAAAATGTGCGTGCAGCAACTCGTCAATGATGTAGGCAAAATCTTTCGGCAGACGTTTTCGCACGAAGCTGCGCGTATATTTTGACGACACCATGCGGCAAACGTCAATCAGCCGATAGAGTGTTTCGCAGTACCACGCGTTCAAATCGCTTTGCAGCGGTTTTAACTGTGCCAGTTTTTGCGCCGGATAATAAATCAATGTGGCAAATTCGGCACGCTCCGATGCGGACAGCGTTTGCCCGAGCACGCGGTCGACTTTTTCTTTGATGACGCCCGACGCATTGCTCAAAATATGCGTAAACGCCTCAAACTCTCCATGCAAATCACTCATGAAATGCTCTGTCGGTTTCGGCAATTTTAAAATTGCCTGCAAGTTGATAATTTCGCCGGAAGCTGCGGCCGTGCTGGGATAGTCTTTCGCAAGCTTTGTCAAGTATTTACGCTCTGCCTCGCTTGAAAAAGTAAACATGACGACTCCCCTTTCGGTGCTGTATTTATAGCCTATTTTATGTTATACTGTTTGAGAATTGATTGCATGACAGAAAGGCGGCACACAATGGAAATTCCGGCGCATTGCACACTTTGCCCGCGCGCTTGCGGCGCAAACAGACAAATCTTCAAAGGATTTTGCGGCGGCGGCGCACAAGTGAAAGTAGCGCGCGCGGCGCTTCATTTTTGGGAAGAACCGTGCATTTCCGGCACGCGCGGTAGCGGCACGGTGTTTTTTTCCGGCTGCGCTTTGCAGTGCTGTTATTGCCAAAATTACACCATCAGCGCCGAAAATTTCGGCAAAGAAATTTCTGTTACACAGCTTGCCACCATTTTTTTGCGTCTGCAAACACAGGGCGCGCACAATCTCAATCTCGTGAGCGCGGGGCACTATCTGCCGTGGGTGCTGGAAGCATTGCAGCTTGTGAAACCGGCGCTCGTCATTCCCATTGTGTATAACACCGGCGGATATGAAACACCTGAAGCGCTTGCACAGCTTGCAGGTGTCGTCGATATTTATTTGACCGATTTAAAATATTGTTCGCCTGATTTATCGCGAGAATATTCCGGTGCGGCCGATTATTTTTCCGTTGCAAGCAAGGCCGCCGCACAGATGATTGCACAGGTGGGCGCGCCACATTTTGACGCGGACGGCATGCTGCAAAAAGGCGTTATCATTCGGCATTTGGCACTGCCGGGCGCTGTGCAGGACAGCAAGGCCGTGCTGCATTTTATGGCGGAAAACTTGCCGCAAAAAAGCTTTTTGACAAGCGTGATGAGCCAGTATACGCCCTTTTACAAGGCGTGTGAACACAAAGCGCTGCGCCGCCGCATCTCAACCTACGAGTATCGGCAAGTGGTGAACACCGCCGTCGACCTTGGCCTGACGGACGGCTTTATGCAGGAAAAAAGCAGCGCAAAAGAAGAATACACGCCCGCCTTTGACCTTGCGGGCGTGGAATAGATATTTTTTGGAACAAATGCGGACTGTCACACAGACGAAATGCGTCATGTGGCAGTCCATTTTTGCTTTAATAACCTCAGAAATACAGAAATTGCGCAAATGTAAGCAGAGCAAACCGCAGAAATAAAACAAAGGATATTGCAATTTTAATCAACAAAATTGCGCGCGCAAAATTCTGCCGATTCACGCCGGTTTTTTCGCTAAAACTCCATGACAGCAAAATCACAAGTCCCGCAATCGGCACAAGTGCCACCATCAGCATGCCAAAACAATCAGAAAAAGGCAACAGCTCCGGCGTTTTGGTTTGCGTTTGCACTTTGCGTGCATAATGCGGCGGCATTTTCGGCTCGGGCGCGGGTTGCTGTGTAGGCTGTGCTTGCGCGGGCTGTGCTTGCGCGGGTTGTGCTTGCGCTGACTGTGCTTGCACGGGCGCGGATTTCGGCGCGGATTCCGGCGCAATTTCGGATGCCGGCGCACCGTCAAGCAATGCGGCCTCTGCCAAGGTGTCTGCCTCCTGCGCGGCGGCGGCATCGTCGAGCATCTTCACTTCGTCCGGCTCGTGCAAAATTTCATCGGGCGTTTCCGCTTCAAATTGACGCCCACAGCGCGGACAAATCGTCGCGTGTTCGGGCAAACATGCGCCACAACTTCCACAATAATTTCTTGCCATTTTATGACCTCCTAAAAATACATATAAACCTGACACGGAATCATGCCGTTGTATAATTTGCGGCGGCGATTGGCCTTTTTACCGAAATTATGTTCAAAATCAGCATCTGCCGTGATGATATACGCACTGCGTACAGGGTTTTGCGCGAGACGATAGCCGAGCATTTTTTCAAGCGCGGCCACTTCGGCCGGACTGCCGAGGCGCTCGCCGTATGGCGGGTTTGTAAAAATCATGCTGCCGCTTGCCGGCGCAAAATTTTGCACATCCGCCACAAAAAACTTGCAGTGTTTTTCCACGCCCGCAAGCTTGGCATTTTCGGTGGCAAGCGCAACGGCGGCGGGGTCGATGTCAAAACCGATGCCCTCAAAGGTGCAGTCGGTTTTAATTTCCGACAGCGCTTTTTCGCGCTGCTGCGCCCATGCCGTCTGTGGGATAAAATCGTACTGCTCCGCGGTAAAACGGCGGCGCAGACCGGGCGCCATATTCATGGCTTTCATCGCGCCCTCAATCATCAACGTGCCGCTACCGCAAAACGGATCTTGCGCAAGCGTGTCGTGATAAATGCGGCCAAGGTCGATGATGGCGGCGGCGAGTGTTTCCTTAATAGGCGCCTCCATGCTGTTTTTGCGATAACCGCGCTTATGCAGGCCGTCGCCGGAAGTGTCTAACATCACTTCCACCGTGTCTTTCCGAATCGAAAAACGAATTTTATACAGCGGCCCGTCCTCGGGCAATTCCGACACTTTATGGCCGCGTTTGAGGCGCTCCACAATGGCTTTTTTCACAATGCTTTGGCAGGCCGGCACACTGGTGAGCGTGCTGGAAAGGCTGCTGCCTTTGACCGGAAATTCCGCGTCCTGCGGCACAAAATCTTCCCATGCAATGCTGCTGACGCCGTCGAACAGGGCATCAAACGTATCTGCTTTGAAGGTTTTCAGCAAGATTAAAACACGCTCGGCACAGCGCGACCACAAGTTGGCGGCGGCGATGATATTTTCGTCGCCCTCAAAAGCCACGCGGCCGTCGGTAATGGCAACATTTTGTGCGCCAAGGCGCTTAAAATCGAATGCGGCGGCAGCTTCTGTGCCAAAATAACAGGGTGCGATTAAATGATAATTCAAAATAAATTCCTCTTTTTCGGGAGATGGCGTCAAGCGCTGTTATCAGTATAACACAAAACGCCCCCGCTGTGTAGCAGGGGCGCGAAAATTTCACGCAGTTTTCGCTTTTGAAAGCAAGCGATTAACGTTCCGGTACAATCAACCCGTACGTGCCGTTTTTGCGGCGATATACCACATGAATATCGTCGGTATCGGCATCGCGGAACATAAAGAACGTATGCCCGAGCATGTTCATTTCCAAAATGGCCTCATCCACCGTGGACGGCTTGACGGTAAAATGTTTTTCTCGAATCACATGATACGATTCTTCGGCGTTGTCATCCGGTTCCTCCGCATCCTCGCTCATTTCCATCGGGTGCTGCATTCTGTCCTCAAGACGACGGCGATTTTTCAAAATACGGCGCTCGAGCAAATCAAGTGCCGCGTCAAACGCATCTTCCATGCGCTCGGCATCTTTCTCTGCGCGGCTGGTAAAGCCTCTGTCTTTCACAGTAATTTCAACGGTTTGCCAATCTTTTTCAACCGTCACCGTCACCTGCGCTTCCGCGCCGTCTGAAAAATATTTATCCAACTTTTTGATTTTGGTTTCTACCCGCGTGACAAAGGCATCTTTCAAGCTTACTTTGCGTCCTGTACAGGTAATTTTCATAACCGTAACCTCCATTCGCTTTGAAAAGCATTGCTTTTCATGTTTTCAGTATAGCATATTCGGCTCGGTTTTTCAATCATATTGTGTGCAAAATTTACAAAATATATTTATTTGCATTCTATTTTTTATATGTTTTGTGCACGATTATCTGCATGGTAGACAAAAAGCCCGTGTTACCACAGGCTTTTATCATTTGTTTTATCAGTGCCCTTTGCGAGAATAACCGCCGCCACGGCGCGCTTCGGTCACTTTTTTAAGGTCGGAAATTTTTTCTTCGCTGCGCGTTTTAAACTGGCTCATCATGTCTTCAAACGACAATTCACCCGCCGGCTGCGCATTTGCGCGCGGTTGCCAAGTACGGCCGGTGTCGGCACGCTGTACGCGTGCAGGCCGCGGCTCGCATTTTTTGATGCTCAGCGCAATTTTTCCCTCGGGTGACACGCTGATGACCTTTACTTTGACTTCCTGTCCCTCGGTCAAAACATCGGCCAACTCTTGAATATACTCGTTTGAAACCTCAGAAATATGCACCATACCGGTATCGCCGCTCGGCAACAATACAAAGGCGCCAAATTTTTTAACGCCGGTTACCTTGCCTTCCACTATGCTTCCTATCTCAACTGCCATGAAATGAAAAAACTCCCTTATTTATCTTTATTTTATCCTAAAAAGCCGCAGAGCGGTTTTAAGGTGTTAGTTGCCGGACATATCCACAAAAACGTGTTCGTCCGGGCGGGCATAACCAAGCTTATCACGCGCAACACGCTCGTAATATTTTGCTTCGTCGTCTGTGTCCAGCATCCGTTGCAATTCGGTGTTTTGTGCTGTTTGTGTTGCCACCTGCGTGTTGATATTCTCAAGCTCGCGCCGTTTTGTCACAATTTCAACCTGCGTCGAAACCAGTGTTACCGCAAGATAGCCACCGGCAATTACCAAAAAAAGCCGCAGTGCAAACGTGGAAAACGGTGTTCTTTTTTTACGGTCTGCCACTTGCATCCGGTTCACACTCCTTCGGTTGATTGGTAAAAAGGGCGCAACTCGCCCATCACTGATTCTTAGTTTGAATTATACAACACCTTTGCATGGTTTGGCAAGTCTTTTCTGTGTTTAATTTGTTTCTTCGAATGCCTTTTCGTGCGTTTCTTTGCAATATTTCGGCAAAAAGGACGCCAAACCGTGTCCAAGCTCCACAAAAACGGCTTGCACAGCGCTGTATGCAATGTGCTGAGCGGCGAATATAAAATTTGCGTGCACAGCGCATAGCCAAGAAGCAGGCCCACCGCCGTATACCAGCGCATGGTGCCGGACGCAAAAATACTCGTGGCGGCACTGCGATAAAAAACGGCGCCAAGCACAAACAATGCGATGTCGCACAGCGCCACCGGCAGTGCCTTGTTGCCCATCAGCAGACGCAGCAGCCGATAGACGAGCGCCAACAGAAAGCCCTGTCCGGCCGCAAGCAGCGCGTCGCGCAGCACAAGCATTGCCGGCGCGACGCCCACCATCAGCGCACCAGCCTTTGAAAGAACGAGCCTTTCTCCACTTTTGGCGCGGAATATTGCACATATTCGATGTCGCCGTTGATTTTCACTTCGCCCGTTTGCACCGACAATTCGCTCACGGAAATATTCTGTCCGCCGATGCACAGCGTGCCCAGCGGTGTTTCGAGCGTGGCGGCAAATGCGTCGTAGGAAATAATGCGCAAAACACCTGTTGCCACAAGGCTTTTACGGTTTTTGACGGTGATGTCATGCGCCGCCTTTTGCGGCACGGCAGCTGGCTGTTGATTCAAAAAAAGCACCTCACTTTGCACTACTACTGTATGCGTGAGATGCCTTTTGTATGTATATCAGTTTGTGCCGGCCATAGACGCTGCACCGTCACAATGTGAAATTATTCCGAAAGCACCGTGTACATTTCGCGCGCGACATCTTTGCCCGCGGGCGCGTCTATCGACACCACCTGCACCTGCACCGGCTTTTGCCCGAACATAATTTCAATGATGTCGCCCTCTTTCACCGCATAGCTTGCCTTGACGGGCTTGCCGTTGACGGAGATGCGTCCGGCATCTGCCACTTCGTTGGCGAGCGTGCGGCGTTTGATGAGGCGGCTCACTTTGAGATATTTATCAATGCGCATAAACGCTCCTTTTTAAAAAAACAAGCCGCCCGATTTCGAGCGGCAATGCTGTTTGCGAAATTATTTTGCGACAGCGTCTTTCAATGCTTTGCCTGCTTTGAATGCAGGAGCAATGGATGCGGGAATGGTGATTTCTTGTTTTGTCTGTGGATTGCGGCCTTTGCGCTCCGGACGATGGCGGGTTTCAAATGAGCCAAAACCTACGAGTGAAACTTTGTCGCCGGCTTTCAGGGCTGCGGTAATGCCTTCAAGCACTGCTGCAACTGCTTTTTCTGCGTCTTTTTTGGTAAGGTCAGCATCTGCTGCCACTTTAGCAATGAGTTCAACTTTAGTCATGTTTCATAACCTCCGAAAATAAATAGGATGTATGTTGATCAAACCCAAATGGATTTGTACAAACCGAATAGGTTGTGCCTTGTTTTTAGTTTACCCCGCTCTTTACAAAATAAACAGAGGACTTCAAACATTGCTCCTGTATTTTACAGTATCACGCGCCACTTTGCAAGCTTTTTCACCAGTTTGGTATCTTTTTGTGTAAAAAATGCAGTCGAAAAAGCAATTATTACGATATGTAGTGTTATTTTTTGCGTTTTTGTTTTTGCACAATGACGAAGCGTGCTTTGTTTGCATTACAATTTGCAACCGCACCCAGGACAAAATATGGCATCCGGATCGACCTCCGCGCCGCATTGCGGGCAGAGCACGGTAGTTGCTGCGGCGGCGTCGGGCATCGGCGCTGCGGGCGTTACCGTGCCGTGTGCTTCCATTTTGCTTTCAATGGCGGCAATGGCACTGATATACCGCGCCACAAGCGCCTCGTTTTCCTCGCCGTTTTTGTGCAGCGAATACACCAGTGCACCCAGTTGACGCTGTGCTTTGGCAAGCTTGTTTTCAAGCGCAATTAAATCCACTTTTCCCTTGCCTTTTTCATAAAATTCTGTGCCCACTTGCGCCGCACTGTTTGCAAGTCGCTGTGCGTTCGCTTTCATTTGTTCCAGTGAAATCATTCTGTTTTCCCCTTTTCTGTCATAATATTTGAGATGATTTTCGCAAAGTTTTATCCTAAAAATTCGCGCAGCATCGAATCTTCCGGTATTTCTCCGATATCCACAGGACTGCACAACGCAAATCGCTTGCACAGAGAATGCAGCCGCGCTTCATACTTGCTGCCTTTGGGCAGGCCGCCGTCAAATTCCTTCACAAACGGCGCAAGACAGTTCACTTCATATGAAAAACTGGTGTCGAACAATAAATCAGCGTGCGGTTTGAACACCTTGATGTTTTTGTCCTCGCCCTCGCACACGGCCGGCCACATTGCGAGCGTTTTTTCAAGGCTGTGTCCGCGAAATTTGATATCGCGCACCATGCGGCGCGCAAGGCGCACGTCGCGCGTGGGCAAAATGCGCTGCCCTTGAAAGGAATATTCTTCACGCATGCCGGCGTAGATTTTGTACACGCTGTGTTGCGGTAAAAGCGCCGTGAGCCGCGGATTGAGCGCGTGAATGCCCTCGATGAACACAATGCCGTCGCCCACCTCTATCTGAAGGGTGCCCTGTCGGCGCTGTTCACGGCAAAAATCGAAATCCGGCACCTCGGTTTTGCCTGTTTTCACGAGCGAAAGCAGTGCACGGTTGATGGTGTTGATGTCGAGTGCGTCCACGCTTTCATAGTCCGCCGTGCCATCGGGCAAGCGCGGATAATCCTCAATATTTTTGAAAAAATTGTCGAGTGAAACCACCGCACTGCGTTTGCCGCGCTGTGTCATCTCCTGCGAAAGCTTGTGCGCTGTGGTGGTTTTGCCGGAGGCAGACGGGCCCGTGAGCATCACCACTTTTGCGCCGCTGTGGATAATATTCGTCACTCCCGCCGTGATGCGCGCCTGATAATCCGTTTCACAATACTGTACAAATGCGGCCGGCTGTGCCGCGGCCAAGTTCAGCAAGCCAAGTTCAACGAGCCGTTTCGGAATCCAAATTTGTGCATTTGCCATAAAAATCGGTCACTCCTTCCTTTCGCCTGAGCACTTCATCAAAGTGCTTGAGGTATTCGATGGGGTATTTATGATTGAAAATGCGCTTGATGCGCGCGCCGCCCTGCGCCAAATGTTCCACCAATTTAGTAGAGCCGCCCGCGCCCGCCGATAATATGGTATGCACTTCCTCCATAATATAAACATTATAAAGTCCCGCAAAATCCGGCAACGTATAGCCTGTGTTTTCGAGATTTTGCAGCGTACCTTTTTGGCGATAGAGATAATATGGCTGATAGCCGTCTGCAAGCATCGTATGCGCCGTATCCACCATCGTGGCGACATCACCGTAACGGCCGGCTGCATGGTCAATCACAAGGCTTGAGGCGCGTTTGAGCGTGAGCGTGTGCACGGTGATATTTTCGGGTTTTAATGCCATCACGCCCGCCAAACTTTTTTGAAAACCGTCTTTTGTATCGAGCGGCAGTCCGGCAATCAAATCCATATTGATATTGGTATGTCCGGCGGCACGCGCGTTTTCAAAACAGGTGATGATGTCCTGCGCCGTGTGTTTGCGCCCGATGGCGGCGAGCACCGTATCGGAGAGCGTTTGTGGATTGATAGAGATGCGCGTTGCGCCATATTCTTTGATGATGCGCAATTTTTCCGGTGTTGTGCAATCGGGACGTCCGGCTTCGACCGTATATTCCTGCACTGATGCGATATCAAAATTATCGCGCACGGTCTGCATCAATTGGCGCAATTGCGGCGCGGTAATCGCGGTGGGCGTGCCTCCGCCGATATAAATGGTGCGCAAACGCAGGCCGAGGTTTTGTGCAAGTGCTTGGATGGCGGCAAGTTCGCGGCACAGCGCGTCGATATACGGAGCAATCAGCGCGCCGCTTTCCGCCGTGGTGCGCGACACAAAACTGCAATAGCTGCATCGTGACGGACAAAACGGAATCGAGATGTAAAGGCTGTAATCGCGCGGCGTGCCGTCTGCCAAAATCGGCTGCTGCACACGGGCAATCTTGGCGGCGAGCGCCTGTTTTTGCGGGTTTACAAAATAATCGTCTATCATCCAGTGCTCTACCGCGGCATCGTCCATGCCTTTGGCGCAAAGTTCGTGCACCAAATGCACCGGACGCACGCCGGTGAGCATGCCCCACGGCGGACGCGTGCCGGTGACTTCACACAGCAGCAAAAAAAGCAGTTTTGCGTGTGCGTATTCGGTTTTGTCGTCCTCTGCGGGACGCGGCAACACGCGCACGGCACAGCGCTGATTCTGCCGAATACCGCACAGCATACGCGTTTTCGACAGACGCACAATCACCGCATCCGGCTGCCGCGCGGGATAGCGCGGTGTTAAATCTGCCGCCGGAAAAAACAGACGCGCCACATGTTCGAGCTCGTAGGCGGATTTATAACCCGCAACCGATATTTGCATTCTGTTTTTCCTTTCGCACACGCAAGACGCGCTTCGTTTAAAATTGCAGATATGGATTATAGGATTTTTCTCTTTGCATCGTCGAAAATTCTTCATGTCCGGGCAAAACCTGTACGTCCGTCAACACGGTATCGCAAAGTTTGCGCAGGCTTTTTTGCATCATTCCATAGTCGCCGCCCTCTAAATCGCAACGGCCGATTTCCCCTGCAAACAGCGTGTCACCGCTAAATAATAATTCATCACACAAAAGGCAGGTAGAGCCGGGCGTATGGCCGGGCGTGAAAATCACTTGAAAGCACATATCATCGACGTAAATTTCGGCGCCGTCGGTATAAACTTCGTCGGGTGTCATATGAAAAAGCTTGGCATCCGCCTCGTTCATCACGAGTTTTGCGCCGGTATCGCGCCGCAAGGCCGCCACCGCGCCCACATGGTCATGATGGCCGTGCGTGAGAAAAATATGCGTCAGCACGCAATTTTCCTTTTTGAGTGCCGCAAGATATTCCGCTTCGCTCGCGGCGGGGTCAATCACGGCCGCGTGGCCGTCGTTGCCAAACAGCAAAAAGGTGTTGGTGCGCAGCGGATACGGCCCGTGAATGTGTAAAATTTTCATAGGTTGCCCTCCAAAACATTATTTTTTCCAGTCGTCTGTTTCAATCACAATCGTGATGGGGCCGTCGTTGACGAGTGCAATCTGCATATCTGCGCCAAATTCTCCCGACACCACATTGGCAAGCTTTGTCTGTTTTAAATGCGCGATAAAGCTTTCATAACAATCGACCGAAAGCGGTGGTTTTGCTGCGGCCAGAAAACTCGGGCGCCGCCCTTTTTTCGTGTCGCCATACAGCGTAAAGTTCGACACCACCATGGCTTCGTATCCGTTTTCTTCCGCGGAAATGTTCAAATTTCCGTCGGCATCGTCAAAAATACGCAGTGCTGCGCATTTTTCGGCCAATTTTTTGCAGGTGTCGATGGTGTCGGTATCCTGCACACCCAGCAAAATCATCAAGCCGCGCCCGATGGAACGTGTTTCGGTGTGATTGATGGTGACGGAGGCGTTTAAAACGCGTTGAATCACTGCTTTCATGTTTATCATCCATTCCGCCGTTTCTCGTCGGCACAAATATTCATAAAAACGGCATCGCATCACGCGCTATTTCGTTACATGCGCGTGATGGACGTGACATTTTTGATGCGCTTTAATTTTGCAATCACGGTGTTGAGGTGCTCGGTGTTATTGACGCCGATGGTGATGCGCATGGTGGCGCGGCCGTCGGCCATCTGCCGCGCGTTCAGCGCATAGCAGGGCAGACGCATTTCGGCAATCAAAATCGCGATATCCGCCGTCAAACCGTCGCGATCCATCGCGAAAATTTCAAGCGTGGACTTAAAGCTTTCTTTCACGCTGTCTGCCCAAAACGCACGCACCCAGCGCGGCGCGTCCTCGCCGTCTACGCCAAGTTTGACGTTGACGCAGTCGCACTTATGAATGGACACGCCAAACCCGCGTGTGACAAAGCCGATGATGTCGTCGCCCGGCACAGGGTTGCAGCATTTGGCGAATTTGACAAGGCAGTTGTCGATGCCCTCCACAATGACGCCCTCGCTGCTTTTTTGCTTTTTAATCGGCACATCCAACACCGCGACGGGCGCTTGTTCCTTGATGGTTTTGGTGTATTCGTCTTTAATTTTAATCATCAAGCGCGAGAGTTGCAGCCCGCCGTAGCCGAGCGCGGCATACAGTTCTTCCGGCGTGTTGAGCCGTTGACGGCGCGCCATTTCCATCATGAAATCGGCATATTTTTCTTCGGGAATGTTGATGAGGTTGCGGCGCATTTCTTTTTCAAGCGCGGCTTTTCCCTCGGTAATATTTTCTTCTTTGCGCTCTTTTTTAAACCAGTTGCGGATTTTATTTTTGGCTTCGCTCGTGGCCACCAAATTCAGCCAGTCGCGGCTTGGGCCTTTGTCTTTCGGGCCTGTCAAAACCTCAATAATTTCTCCGGTAATCACTTTATGGTCGATGGGCACAATGCGGCCGTTCACTTTAGCGCCCACCATGCGATTGCCGACGGCGGAGTGAATCGCATAGGCAAAATCGATGGCCGTTGCGCCCGTAGGTAGGTTAATCACGTCGCCGCGCGGTGTGAACGCAAACACTTCTTCCGGCAGCAATTCGCTCTTGATATCGCGCAATAAGTCGCCCGCGTCCTCGCTTTCACGCTGACTTTCGAGCAATTGACGCACCCACGCAATGCGGTCGTCCATCTTGTCGGTTCCGTTGACGCCCGCTTTGTATTTCCAGTGTGCGGCAACGCCGTATTCGGCGGTTTGATCCATTTCCCATGTGCGAATCTGCACTTCAAACGGAATGCCGTCGTGCCCGATGACCGTGGTGTGCAGGCTTTGGTACATATTGGGTTTCGGCGTGGAAATATAATCTTTAAACCGGCTCGGAATCGGGTGATACATATCGTGAATGACGCCAAGCGCGTTGTAGCATTCGCCCACGGTGTTGAGGATAATACGCACGGCATACACGTCGTAAATTTCTTCAAACGTGCGGTTTTGCACATACATTTTGCGATAGATGCCGTATACGCCCTTGATGCGTTTTTTGATCGTGGCTTCCGCCATGCCGTTTTCGGCGAGGCGCTCTTTGATTTTATCGGCGATGCCTGAAATAAACGTGTCTGCGCCGCCGTTTTGCGCGAGATATCCCACAATCTCTTGATAGCCGATAGGGTCGAGATATTGCAAGCTGCGGTCTTCCAGTTCCTCTTTGATATTGCTCATGCCAAGACGATGGGCAATCGGCGCGTACACCTCCATGGTTTCGAGGGCTTTGTCGCGACGCTTTTGCTCCGGCCACGCGTCGCCCGTGCGCATATTATGCAAACGGTCGCACAATTTAATCAGCATCACGCGCACATCGCGGCTCATGGCAAGCAGCATTTTGCGCAAGTTTTCCGCCTGCTGCTCCTCCACCGAAGAAAAACAAATGCGCCCAAGTTTTGTGACGCCATCCACCAAAAGCGGCACATCTTTGCCAAACATGGTTTGGATGGTGGCAAGCGACGTGTCGGTATCTTCCACCACATCATGCAGCAATGCCGCACAAAGCGAATCGGTATCAAGCCCTAAATCGAGCAGCAAACACGCCACCGCCACCGGATGGCTGACATAGCTTTCACCGGAAAGGCGCACCTGTCCCGCATGAGCGTCGTAGGCAAGCTGATACGCTTTGTCAATTTTTTCAAGGTCATATGGGCGGCCGGAATCCATGAGCATTTGCCGCAATTGCGCATATGTCACCATATTGGTTTTTTCATTCGTTGCCATACATTATCCCTCCGCTCACTGTAGTTTTTGGAGAATCGGCGCGCCCGCGAGGTCTTTTTTGACACCCGCTGCCTGCGGCACGGCACAATAGTGCGGTGCTGCGCCTGTTTCGTCCAGTTTCACAAGCGAAAGTTCGCAAAGCGCCTGCAAAGATACCAATATTTTTCCGGAATTGACCGTCTGCAAACTTGCGAACAGCGGACGCAAATCTCCCGCGCGTATGCCACGCGGCTCAGATGTGACCGCCTTATAAAGCGCCACCGTATCCGCGCGTGCGGGCAGCAAGTTTTGCTTTTGTGATGCATTCAGTTTTGTGCCGCACATGAGCGCGTCAAACAGCTCTGTGCCGGCAAGATAATCGTCGTTCATGCGTGACGGACGCAGTTCTTTGATGCGTCCCGACACCGTTATGCCATTTTTACCGTCATACACCGACAAACTCAGCGCAACGTCCACCACATCACCCTGCACATAACAAAGCGCGTCCGGCCCTGTGCCGAACAGCACCGCATACAGCGTGGCTTTTCCCTGCCGCAAACGCAAACGGCTGTGTTTGCCCTCGCTGACGGCATAAATGCCCTCAATCACAGCATGTTCCAGCAAAAACAGCGGTGCCGGATTGCCATTGCCGAACGGTGCAAGCACGCCAAGGGCGCTCACCGCGGCCGCGTCAAGCTCTGCAAGCGACACGTCGGTGTCGAGTTTCAGCGGCGGACGGCGCAGTGTGGGATGCATCTCAGCCGCCCAGTCGTTGATGGCTTTGCGAAACGCGGGAATATTTTCACGCGTGACAGAAAGGCCGGCGGCGAGTGCATGGCCGCCATAGCGTATGAGCAAATCGCTACACGCGGCAAGCGCCTGATACAGCGAAACGCCCGCCAAACTGCGGCCGGAGCCTTTGCCCTCGCCGTTTTCGTCAATGGAAATAATCAACGTCGGTTTGCCGAATTTTTCCATCACACGCGAGGCGACAATGCCGATGACCCCTTGGTGATATCCCTCGCCCGCCACCACCAAAATGCGCTCTGCGCCATAAGAAGCGTCGTTTGCAATGGTATCCAGCACGCTTTGAGTGATGTCTTGCTCGGCCTTTTGGCGCGCGGCATTTTGTTCTTCCAGCGCCTCTACACGCGCGACGGCCTCGTCTGCGTCCTCACATAATAATAATTCGAGCGCGCCCGTGGCACTGTCCATGCGGCCGGCGGCATTGAGACGCGGTGAAAGGCCGAACGATACGTTTTCGGCGGTGATTTCTTTGCCGGTAAAGCCGCAGCTTTCCACAAGCGCGGCAAGGCCCGGCCGCTCGGTATGCTGCAACAACGCAAGGCCGGCCTTGACAATCGTGCGGTTTTCGCCCTCCAAAAGCATGATATCGCCGATTGTACCGATGGCCGCAAGATCGCCGTAAAACGGCAGCATTTCTTCCGCGTTGCACCCTTCCAGCGCCGCAATCAGATAAAACGCAACGCCCGCGCCGCACAATGTTTTGCAGCGGCTTGTGTCATCGGGCAACTGCGGGTCGACAATCGCGGCAGCCTCCGGCAAAATTTGCGGCGGCAAATGATGGTCGGTCACCACCACTTGCATACCCTTTTCGTTTGCAAACGCAATGGCCTCGCACGCGGACACACCATTGTCCACCGTGATGATGAGGTTGACGCCTTTGCCGGCCATGAGCGATACAGCGCTTTTCGACAGACCGTAACCGTCGTCCTCGCGGCTTGGCAATTTATAGTAAACGTCTGCGCCGATTGAATCAAGATACAGATACAAAAGCGCCGTTGCGGTCACGCCGTCCACGTCATAATCGCCAAAAACCACGATGCGTTTTCCGCTGTCCACCGCTTGCAAAATCAGCTCCACCGCCTGCGGCATATTGCACAGCGACATTGGGTCAGACAGTGTTTGCCCCTCGCCCGTGATGGCTTTGATGTCTGTCGGTGCGCTTTTGCCGCGCGCCAAAAGAACCTCGCACACAAGACGTGGCAGGCCGTTTTCGGCGGCAAGTGCCGCTGCTTTTGTTTTGTCGGGTCGCGTGATTTGCCATGGGCGATAAAACATGAAGGGTGCTCCTTTGTATGATAAATTAAAAATCGCTTTCCGACAGGCCATCCTGCGCAAGCATTGTTTCCATGGCCGAAATTTCAGCCGAAACATTGAGCGCAGTGTCTTCCATCAGCCCGTTTTCAAGCGTGGTGAATGCCGCATTGATGGTGTGCAAAATGCCGACGATGTCGCTTTGGATATTGGCCGCGACGCTGCCGTCGCCCGCGTGTGGGTTCACCTCGTTGTAGGTGCTCAATAATTTAACGGTGGTGGGCAGATAATAGCTTGTGAAGCGGCGCACGCGGCCTTGTTTGTCGGGATGCTTTTCAAGCCAAACGGACAAAAGTTTTGTATGCGCCTCCAGTTCGTCAATCTGCTCGCTGACGGCGGCATCCGCAATCAGCTCGTTTTGACGATGCAATTCTGCATTGAAAACCCTGAATTCATTCAAAATAGGGTCGTCATTTTGGACGGGTTCTGTTTTCGGCGCAGCCGGTTTTGTTTTTTGTGTCGGCGGCGCTGTTTTGGGCGGTGTGCTCATATAAAGGGCATAGGCCATCTCGCTGACAAAAAGCCGCGTGCCGTCCGGCGGCAGATACACGCCCTCAAATTTGCCTTTTGCAATTTGCGTTTGAATGTCTTTGCGCACAGCGGCAACGGAGTTGCCCATGGCTGCGGCAAATTCGTCAAGCATACAAAACGTGCGGCCGCCGAGCACATTCATATATGTGGCGAGGCGCTGCAACACTTTGGCATTGAAATAAGAGCCAACCGCGCCGCACGCAAAAAACACGCCGATGATTCCGGGAATGATGCCGCCTATGCCGCTGCCTTCGACAATTGCAACGAGCGACACCGTCAATAAAATAGCGGCCACGAGCGCCAAGCCGCCCACCTCGGACGTAGCGGATTTCGCCTTTTTTGCATAGTTTTTCACGCGAAAACGTCGCCCAATTTGAGTGCCAAAATTGGCATAGCCGGAGTCGGTTGCGTCGCGGCGTTTTTCCTGCTGCGGCGGATACGGATGCGCCGGTCGGTTTGCGTTTTTTATCGCATCACCGAATTTTTGCGCACCCTGTTCTGCGTTTTGCTGCACAGTTTTGCCCACGCTTGCAATCGCGCCCTGCAAAGCGGTGCCAAGCGCCGCCACCGTTTGGCGCACTTCGCTTTCAATTACTTTTCCCAGTTCCTCAAAATCGTCCTGCTGCCGATTCGGATTGGTGCTCATGATTCCCTCCCGCGCCCTGCTTTCGGGCAAAATGTTTCCATGATATTTTTCGCCATGCGCAAGCCGTCTGTGGCGGCCGACATGATGCCGCCCGCATAGCCTGTGCCCTCGCCGCACGGATATACGCCCGCACAATCAAGGCTGACGCCGTTGTCGCTGCGCGGCAGCCGCACAGGGCTTGACGTGCGCGTTTCAAGGCCGGTCAACACGGCCTCTTTCGCTGTATAGCCGGACAGTTTTTGTTCAAAGGCCACAAGGCCGGTGCGCAGCGTATCGGCAAGCTCTTTCGGCAACAATGCGCCGAGATTTGCCGCCGCAACACCGCGCGGATAGGTCGGCTGTACATCGCTGATTTGCAGCGTGCCATCGCCTTTTAAAAAGCTTTGCACGTTCTCTGCCGGCGCGGTGTAATCGCCGCCGCCCGCCGCAAATGCCGCTTGTTCCAACGTGCGCTGAAAGGCAATCGCCTCCATGGCGTCGCCGTGAAAATCGGCTTCATTGACGCTCACCACCACCGCCGCATTGGCATTTTTGCCTGCGCGTGCGTGCAAACTCATGCCGTTGGTGACAAGGCCGTTTTCTTCGCTCGCCGCCGCCACCACTTCGCCGCCCGGGCACATACAAAAAGTGTACACGCAGCGCCCGCCGATGTGTTGCGACAATTGATATTCGCCGCGCGGCAAAGCCGGATGCCCCGCCGCACCGCGGTATAAACTTTCTTCAATACGGCTTTGCAGATGTTCTGCGCGGAAGCCGACGGAAAACGGTTTCGCCTGCAGGGTAAAACCGGTGTCTTTGAGCATGGCAAATGTGTCGCGTGCCGAATGCCCCACCGCAAGCACCAAAGTTTCGCACGCAAACGCACCTTTTGGCGTTTGCACCGACACAAGCTGACCGTTTTGCATGGAAATGCCGGTGAGCGGCGTGTTAAAATGAATGGTGCCGCCGAGGGATTCGATTTCTTTGCGCAACGAAACAATCACATCGCGCAATTGGTCGGTGCCGATATGCGGTTTTTGCTGAATGGCAATTTCCGGCGGTGCACCGTGTTTTAATAAAGTTTCGGTCACATAACCGCACAGCGGGTCGCGAATGCGTGTGGTCAGTTTTCCGTCTGAAAACGTGCCTGCCCCACCCTCGCCAAACTGAATATTGGCATTCGGCGCAAGGCTGCCGCCCAGACGAAATGCGTTGACTGCCGCGATGCGCTGTG
>JAVXRV010000012.1:0-26181 GCA_036643515.1 Ruthenibacterium sp. | reverse complement strand
AATATTATGTTGGTACACAGGTCAAAAAGTTGTATTTGAGTGCAATCTTAGATTTGTACGACAAACGTATCGTGTCCTATCGAATTGGAGCCAGCAACAACAATCAGCTTGTCTTCGACACCTTTGATGATGCGGTAAAAGAAAATCCAAAAGCACACCCTCTATTTCACAGTGACAGAGGATATCAGTATACAAGCAAGTTATTCCATGTAAAATTGGAGGCGGTGCATATGCGGCAGAGCATGTCACGGGTTGGACATTGCATTGACAATGGACCAATGGAGAGCTTCTGGGGAATGCTGAAATCCGAAATGTATTATCTTCACAAGTTCACATCTGCTGACGAGCTGGTAGCAGCGATTGATGGATATATCACTTTTTACAACACACGGCGTTACCAGCGGCGGCTTCATTGCATGACGCCAATGGAATTTCATTACGCTATTGTAGCATGAAAAATTCCGCTCTGCTACGTAGCAGAGCGGAATTAAAGCAATTGAATATTTTTGTTTTTTAGTCTGTCTACTTGACAGGGGGCGGTTCATATGCCGTCCGTCTGCTTTTTTATACCGTTTGTTCCGCGTTGGACGTCGGCGCATCCGACAGCCGCAGCGCAACACACGCGCCGAGCACACCGATGCCCGCAAGCAAAACGCTCAAAAGGAAATCGGTTAAGACAAAAGTGCCCGCTGTCCACTGCCACAAAACTTGCGGCAAACCGATACAAGTACAAAATAAAAATGCCAAAATACCACATCCCGCCGTTGTACGCGCACGCTGTGTATCACACGGCACGCACAGCAAGCCAAGCAGTTTCACTACAAACATCAAGGCCGACAGCGCCGCAAAAATCGGCAATATCCGCAAAATGCGGTGGATACTGGCCGGATTTTCCGCATAGCGCAGCAGCGTGAGCAGGTAAAGAAAAAGGCTGCCCGCGAAACCGGCTGTGCGTGTGGCGGATTTTTCGGGCATAAGCGGTGTTTTGCGTGCAAAGAGCAAAAAGCACCACACACCGAACGCAAGCAGCGACAGACCGATGCCCATGCGCAAACCAAACAGCAAAAGCTGCATGCCTGTACCTTTGAATGCGATTTCAAGGCTTGTGACCGGCGCGATAAATTTGCGCACGGCGACGCCGAGCATCACACCGCCGTCAAAAATAGCCAGTACGGCGAGTACCGCCGCGAATTTCGGCAGCGGCAGCATGATGGCGAGCGGCTGCGATTGCTGTGTGCGGGCGGGTGCAAGCACAATCACGCCCACCAAAATCAACAGCAGGCCATAGCGTAGCCACGGCGAGCCGACGGTGACAAAACCTGTGTCCGGCTGCGTAAAAAAGATGCAGTCTGCTAGGCGCAGCACACCAGCCAACACGCTGAGCCCGAGCAGCATCTTGCAGATTGATTTTTTCATATTCTATCTCCAAGCGGCTTATAATGTTGCGGTTTGCCGAGATATTTATAGGCCGGACGCATGATGCGGTTGGCAAATTCCACTTCTTCCACGCGATGTGCACACCAACCCGGAATACGGCTGATGGCAAACAGCGGCGTGAATAAATCCGGACTGATGCCGAGCATTTGATACACAAGGCCGGAGAATAAATCGACGTTGGCACACACATCTTTGCTGCCTTTTACTTCACGCATGGCCACAGGCCCCAGTTTTTGCACGGCACAAAGCAGATAAAATTCATCTGCAAAGCCTTTTTCAATGGCAAGTTTTTCCGCCGCGCCACGCAAAATAATCGCACGCGGGTCGCTTTGGGTATAAACCGCATGTCCCATACCGTAAATAAGGCCGCTTTTGTCGCCCGCCTCTTTGCGCAGAATTTTGCACAAATAGTCATGTATTTCATCGTCATTGCGATGATTTTTTATGTCTGCTTTCATAAAATTGAGCATTTCCATCACCTTGAGATTTGCGCCGCCGTGTTTCGGCCCTTTTAAGCTGCCGATGGCCGCACCGATGGCCGCATAGGTGTCTGTTCCTGTGGAGGAAAGCACGCGGCACGAGAAAGTGGAGTTGTTACCGCCGCCGTGGTCGGCGTGTAGCACAAGGCAAATGTCCAGCAATTTTGCTTCTTCGGGCGTGAATTTTTGGTCGGCACGATAGGTTGATAAAATATGTTCCGCCGTGCTTTGTCCGGCGATGGGCAAGTGCCAATACATGCTTTGCCGGTCGTACACGCGGCGTTTGATTTGATAAGCGCTCACCATGATGGTGGGCAGACCGGCGATGAGGCCGATGCTTTGGCGCAACACGTTTGCAAGCGACAAATCCTCGGGGTTTTCGTCGTAGGAATACAGCGCAAGCACCGCACGCGACATCTTGTTCATGATGTTGGGCGAGGGCGCTTTCAAAATCATGTCCTCGACAAAATCTTTCGGCAGTTCGCGATAACTGTCGAGTATTTCCCGAAAGCCGGCGAGCTGTTTTTTGCTTGGCAAACTGCCGAACAGCAAAAGCCAAATCACTTCTTCAAACACAAATCGATTTTCCGCATAGGCCGCCTCAACGATTTCTTTGACGTCAATGCCGCGATAAATCAGTTTGCCGTCGCACGGCACACGCACGCCGTCTACCATCTCATAACCCACAACGTCGCACACATTGGTCAGTCCTGCCAAAACACCGGTGCCATCCGGATTGCGCAGGCCGCGCTTTACGCCAAGTTTTCCGGAAATTTCGGGGTCTATGAAGTTATTTTTGAGATATTCCTCGCATAAAGATGCAATAGAACCCGCTCGCTCAAATTCTGTATCCGTTGCCATATACCATTCCCCTTTTCAATTGATTGGCATTTCCCAAACCCGCTTTCTACTTAAAACGGTATACTATGCCATTAAATTTTATTATACAGAATTAGCAAGTAAAAAACAAGGATTCCCGCAAAATCACAGCGGTTTTAACCGTGGAGGAACAAAAAATGAAGAAAATCATCGCCCTTTTGCTCTTGTTTGCCCTTTTGACCTATTTTTTGCCGTTTGTCGGCCTGTTGCTTGCACGCAAAACACCGCCCGCACATGCAGAGAGTACGCCGCCTGTTTCTGTTTCGGCACCGCCTGTTGCGTCTGCACCGCCTCCCGCCGTGAGCGTTGCGCCGCCGCAAACACTGCCCACGGAAGAACCGCTGCTCATTTTAGATGAGGCCACTGACACCGTACTCACCGTGCCCATGCGCAATTTTGTACTTGGCGCTGTGGCGGCAGAAATGCCGTTGACCTACGGCGACGAGGCGCTCAAGGCACAGGCCGTGGCGGCGCACAGCTACGCACTGGCCGTGAAAGCGGCATGTGACGGCTCGGATGCGTCCCTCAAAGGTGCGTCGTTCAAAGCAAGCCCTGCACAGCGGCTCGGCTTTGTGACAAACGATGTGATGCGCCGGATGTGGGATAAAAATTATGCCGCAAATTATGCAAAATTGGACACATTGGTGGGCGAAGTGCTCGGCGAGGTGCTTTTTTATCAAGACGCGCCGGCGCTTGCGTGTTATCACGCCATCAGCAACGGCGTCACGGAAAATGCGGCGGCGGTTTGGGGCAAAGAAGTGCCCTATCTCATCAGCGTGCCGTCGGTGGCAGACGTAAAATGTCCTGACTATGAAACCGTGCAGACGTTCACGGCGCAGGAATTGTATGAGTCGCTTGTGATGAGCTGTGACGGCCTTGCGCCCGTCGGCGACCCTGCCGCGTGGATTACCGCCATTGACACCGATGCCGCCGGCTATGTGCAAAATATCACCATCGGCAGCACAGCAGTTACCGGCACGGCGTTCCGCAAGGCGCTCGGCTTGCGCAGCAGTGCGTTCACAGCCGCATATGCAAACGACACCAAGCAATTTGTGGTGACAACACACGGCTACGGCCACGGCGTCGGCCTGAGCCAATATGGTGCAAACGCCATGGCGAGCGCCGGCAAAACACACGCAGAAATTTTGGCACATTATTATCCCGGCACCGTTCTTGGCGCAGCATCGTAAAAATAGGGAGGTTTTCGTATGGAAGAACTGCAACAATATATTCAGCCGGAACTGCTCATCACCATTCCCCTGCTTTACATGCTTGGGCTGTGGCTCAAGCGCAGCGCGTGGTTTAAGGACGAAAGGATTCCGTTGGCGCTCGGCGGTTTTGGCATTGTGATGGCGCTGTTTTATACGCTGTCCACGGTGCAAATCACAAACTACCAATCCATTTTCGGCATTGTTTTTGTTTCGGTCACACAGGGGCTTTTGTGTGCGGGCGCATCGGTTTATGTCCACCAATTGTGGAAGCAACAGCATCTTTTACAAAAGCCTACACCATAAAAAACGCCGCCGCGATTTCAACCATCGCGGCGGCGTTTTTGCTTAACTGTTGTACGGTTCTGTTAAAAACGGCACATTATACGGACTGTAAGCCGTGTGTGTGGCGAGATAATCCACCCATAAACGATACCCTTCCGGCTTTAAATGATAACCGTCTGCACCGGAAATTTCGTCCGGCAAATCGCCGGCATCGTTTGCAAGTGCCTCTTGAAGGTCTACATAATACATGCTTTTTGACAGTGCAATCTGGCACAAAGCGTTGTTCAAAAGTCGGATACGGTCATTCGCCATATTCGGGCGCTTGACGGCGGTATCTGCCGTCACGGGCGTGATGGCCTGCACATAAATCGGAATATTCGGAAACTGTGCGCGCAATTTGTCGAGCAAGTCGCCGTAAAACTTCAAAATAGCCTCGTCCGTCTGGCTCACAAGCGCGTTTGTGCCGAGCAAAATATAAATATTCTGCGGCGTTTTGGCGCAGATATCGTCCCACATGGCAACCTCGGTTTTGTCGCGTCGTTTGCCGACATTGTTTTCGATAATCTGCTTTGGCCCGATGCCGAGATAAGCGCACACTTGCGTGGCGTCGCCCGGCAGCGCTTCGTCGTATAAATCCATGCCCTGTGTGATGGAATCGCCGATAAAGAGCGCGCTTTTGAAATAATCGCGCGATACACGGCCGTTTTGCGGCAGCGAAAGCATGCGAGAATCCACGCTCATCATCTCAAAGTTGATGGTGCGGTCAAGCGGCATCATCGTGTTCCACAGTCGCACGTCTTTGGCGGCAGCTTGTTCGCTTGGCAGCGGTGCACCGGATACGGACGTGCTTGCGGTCGGGGTTGTCAATGGCAGAATGTCTTTGGCGTCGAGCAGCGATTTGCCCAGCAGCATGCGCGAGGCCACATAGACAAGCCCCGCTGTCAGGGCGCAAATCAGCGCCACCAAACACACGCAGACGGCAATTTTCATGCCGCGTCGGCGCTTGGTTTCCGCTTGAAATTCTTTGTAACTTGACACTGTTTTCATCTCCGTATCTATGCAATCATATAGGGCGAGCCTGCGATATAGGGGCTTGTTTTGTTGTATGCGGTGTGTGTGACAAGAAATTCTTTCCAAATCTCATATCCGGCGGCATTGAGATGTACACCCTCACTGCCCGCCACAAGGTCGCCGCGCAAATTTTCGCCGTCTGCGAGCGCCGCATAAAGATTTAAAAAGTGCATATTGTGGTTGTACGCGAGTTGCGCCAACTTTTCATTCAGCGCCGCGATGCGCGTGTTGGCATATTGCGGGTCGGCCGCTTTTTCAGCCGTCACAGGCGGCATCGCCTGTATATAGTATACGGTATCCGCCGGAAGTTGCGGCATCAGAAAATCCAGAAAATCGCTGTAATATTTAATCAGCGCCTCATCCTCAAGGCTTGACAGGGAATTTGTGCCGAGCAAAATATATACTTTTTTGGGCGCTGCCGCCAAAATTTCATCAATGGCAGTGACGACGTCGCCGTTCATATTCGTGACCGTGCCGCTCATAAGCTGTTTTGGCCCCACGCCCACATAGGCGGCGTATTTTGCGTTTTTAATGCCGCTTGCATACACCTGAAACCCTTGCGTGAGCGAATCGCCGATAAACAGCGCATCATCGAAATAAGACATATCCACACGCCCGTTTGCGGGCAGTGAAAGCAGCGCCACATTCGGTGTTTGATAGGCGAGCGTTTCCGGCATGACAGGCCCGACAATGCCGAGATTTTCAGCCGGCGGCGCAGAGGTTGTGCCCGAGGCCGGCGTTTCTCCCGACGCGGACGAGCCGGCAGAGGCAGATGCGGATGCAGACGGGCTTTGCGCCGCAATCTTGCCCGGCAGCTCAATGACGGCGGTAATCACACCCGACAGCAGTAAAATGGCAACGGCTGAAAGCGCAAAAAACTGCATGCGCTGCTTGCGCAAACGTTTTGCTTTCCGTGCGCGCATTTCCTGTGCAGTCAGCTTGCGTTGCTCCGCCATCATTTCACCTTCCTAACGTTGTATCGTATATGTGGCCGAAATTTTTCATTTGTCGAACAACTTGCGATATATTTTTATTATACCCCTTTTTCATCTTGCTTTCAACCCACACAGTCTGCCACATTTTGATGCTTTGCGCCGCAGTGAATAGGGCGAAATGCACAAAAACGCACATTTTCTTTGTTGAAAACAGAAAACGCACCTGCTTTAAAAACGAAAATAAATAAACGGATTGAAACCCGCGCCTGTCATATAGGCCGCCGCAAACAAAAATACGGCGAGCAAACACACCTGATATACGCCCTGCGATTTGCGCGCAAGCGCCTGCATACCGCGCGCCAAAAGCGGCGTACAGCCGAGCAAAGCAATGGCCAAAAAAAAGAAAAATTCCGGCGTGCAGTACTGCAATACATCAATGTTGCGCAAAAAACTTGTGTTGGCAATGCACATACTTTTGAGGTACTCCACGGCCAACGGCAGCGTTTCAGCACGGAATAAAACCCAGCCGATGCCCACCACAAGCAATGTGTACACATGACGGAAAAATGCCGGTATTTTGCCGAGCACTTTGCTGAAGCCCGCGCGTTCTATCATGATGAAAAAGCCGTGAAACAACCCCCACAGCACAAAGTTGGCGCTTGCGCCGTGCCAAAGGCCGGTGAGGAAAAACACAATCAATAAATTACGATACGTCGCAAAATTTCCCTTGCGGCTGCCGCCGAGCGGGATATAGACATAATCGCGAAACCATGTGGACAGTGACACGTGCCAGCGCCGCCAAAATTCACGAATACTGGTGGCGCGATAGGGCGCGAGAAAGTTTTCGTCAAAATGAAAACCAAGCATCAAACCGAGGCCGATGGCCATGTCGGAATACGCTGAAAAATCGTAAAAAATTTGCAGTGCATAGCACAAAATTCCAAGCCACGCATACAGCGCCGGCACGGTTTTATCCAGTGTAAAAACGGCGTCTGCCATCAAACCCATATTGTTTGCGAGCAATACCTTTTTGCAAAATCCAATAATAAATCGCGTCACACCGTCCGAAAGCATAACAGAAGTTGTTTTACGTCTGTCAATTTCAGCCGCAACCGTGCTGTAACGCACAATCGGGCCGGCAATCAGTTGCGGAAACATCATGATGTAAAGGCCGAGTTTTAAGTAGCTTTTCTGCGCGGGCACATGTTTGCGATACACGTCCACAAGATAGGATAAAATTTGGAAACTAAAGAAAGAAATACCGATAGGCAACGGAATTTTCGGCACGTTGAGCATGAAATTCGAGAAGCCGAGCGCGTGCACGAGTGCAAGCAAAATATTGGTGAAAAAGCCGGAGTATTTAAAGAATACCAGCACACCCACGTCAAAAATGACGCCGACCGCGAGTGCCGCTTTTCGATGCTTGCCTGCGGCGTCAATACAGCGTCCAAACACGAGATTGCACGCCGTCAAAATGAGCAGCAAAATAAAATATTGCAGCCCGCCCCACGCATAAAACACCAGTGAGCACGCATAAAGCGCAATGTTTTTCGCTTGCCCTCTGCCAAATTTTGCACAGAGATAGTACAAAATCAGCATCAGCGGCAAAAACGCAAAAATAAAAATTGTGGAAGAAAAAACCATCGTGTAGCTCCTTATTGTCCCTTTGCCTGTGCGTTTGAATGCGCATCCAAATATTCCAAAAGACCAAAACTCATATTGTTGATGGACGCTTCGTTCACTTCGAGAATCAGCATGTCTGCCTTGTCAAGGCAAGACATCAGCGCCATTTCGTCATACGCGTCCATCTTCGAAATACTGCGTTCCTCCGTGCGGGTGCGATAAGTCATATTTTCAAGATAATCGACGTTTCCAAATATATTTTGCTCTGCAAGCGTCCACAAACTAAACATAAAACTGCCGCCGCGCATGAGCACATTCGGCCTTTCAGTGCCGGGTGTTGTTTCAATATGCGCGGCATAATATTGCTCGCGCGATGGTTGTATCAAGTTACAGGTGCTGTAAATATCCGCATCCGGATACAGGCATTCCTCTGTTTTTTCTTCTGTCAATGTGGATTTTGCAAGGTCGTGGCCGCCGGTTTCGGCGATAAAATCCGCAAACGCAAGCGCCGCTTTGTCTGCCCAAACCCGACTCCAATGTGTGCCGCCTTTGTAAAATAAAGGGCACTCCGTGCTACCTTCATTTTCGGTTAAATACGCAACACCGTCAAAAACATGCAGGCCGTTTTTTTCTGCCATCGCCATAAAATTGTCGTAATTGCTGGCCTCCGGCTTTTTGCGTCCGGCAATCGCATATGCAAACGGTATTTTTTCGGGCAAGAAATGTGCCTTGGAGGGCGTCAAAAAGATGTACAGTTCTTTGTCGTTTTCTGCAAGTTTTTGCTGCAAGCGCTGTAATTGCTGCCCTAGTGCCTCAATTTGCGGCAGCGGCGCAGGCGTGTCACTTTGCGTTTGCAGTTTCATATAAGCCGGTTCAAACAAATAATCGTCTTTGCCGCGCACCACATGCGTGTTGGGCGAAGTGTGTAAAAGCGTATAAACACTCTGCCCGCGCAGACGCAAAAGTGCGTTTTTTCCGGGCAGACGTTCTTCAAAAAAACTGCCGAGCGTTGTTTGAAATGTGCCGTCCATCGTGCTTTTCAGTGTCGGTTTGTCCAACACCGTCGTGATGCTCACGCCCTGCAATTGTGGCAGCGCCAAATCAATGATGCCGCCATAAAGAGGAAACAAAAGCAGCAGAAAAAAAACGATAAAATATCCGCGTCCGTTTTTCAAATTCTCCCACTCCTCACCGATATCGAAAAATACACAATAATATTGATAGTATATCGCATCTGCCTTTTCCTGTCAATCAATGCAAAAGGCACAAAAAGCGCCCCGCTCAAAAAAAGCGGGGCGCCTACTGCAAGTGAAAATTATTTCAGTTCAGAGAAATATTTAATGGTGCGAACCATCTGGCTTGTGTAGCTGTTTTCGTTGTCATACCATGAAACAACCTGCACCTGATAGGTGTCGTCGTCGATTTTGGCAACCATGGTTTGGGTGGAATCGAACAAGCTGCCGTAACGGATGCCGATGACGTCAGAAGATACGATTTCGTCCACATTGTAGCCAAAGCTCTCAGAAGAAGCGGCTTTCATGACGGCATTGATGCTGTCTTTGGTGATGTCTTTGCCTTTGATGACGGCAACGAGCAATGTGGTGGAACCTGTGGGAACCGGCACACGCTGTGCAGAGCCGATGAGTTTGCCGTTGAGCGACGGAATGACAAGACCGATTGCTTTTGCAGCACCGGTGCTGTTCGGCACGATGTTGGCAGCGCCTGCGCGGGCACGGCGCAAATCGCCTTTGCGGTGCGGGCCGTCAAGAATCATCTGGTCGCCGGTGTAGGCGTGCACAGTGGTCATGATGCCGCTGACAATCGGTGCATAGTCGTTGAGTGCTTTTGCCATCGGGGCAAGGCAGTTGGTGGTGCAAGAAGCGGCCGAGATGATGGTGTCGTCTGCTTTGAGCACGTCCTCGTTTACGCCGTAAACGATGGTGGGCAAATCGGTGCCGGCCGGTGCAGAGATAACCACTTTGCGTGCGCCTGCATCAATATGTGCCTGCGATTTGTCTTTGCCCGCGAAGAAGCCGGTGCATTCGAGTACAACGTCAACGCCAAGCTCTTTCCAAGGCAGGTCTTTCGGATCTTTTTGTGCCAAAATTTCGATGTTTTTGCCGTCAACCGTGATGGATTTGTCATCCGAAGTGACGGTGTGTCCGTCGTAACGGCCTTGTGCAGTGTCATATTTGAGCAAATGCGCGAGCATGGTCGGGCTTGTCAAATCGTTGATTGCGACGATTTCATAACCCTCTGCGCCAAACATCTGGCGAAATGCCAGACGGCCGATGCGGCCGAAGCCATTGATTGCAACTTTTACTGCCATAATAAAAAATCCTCCTTATAATTAGACAAATGTGTTTGCCTGATAGGTCTTGTTCTATTTTACCCCAAAACGCGCAAGACTGCAAGAGCCTGTCAAAAAATTAACGCAAAGTCCATATTTCCCATACAATTGTACAAATGTGATGCATGAAGCGGCCTGTTTTTCATACAATACATAGGCACGACATTGCAAGATGGAGGGTTTATGATGATTGCAGGCATCAGCGGCATGGCGCTTTCGGCGCAATTACAAAACGATTTGGCAGATTTGCTGGCGCTTTTACCGGCAGTGCGACGCTGTGCCGAAATCGGCGGCGAAATTTCTTGCGTCGATGACGCGGTGCGTGCGGCCTATCGCAATTTGCGCACGGCACACAACGTCGCCGCCTATACACAGCTTTGTGTCAAACCGCCGTTGCCACGTCCTTTTTGTGCGTCTGCCGTGGCATATTCCTTTATGCAGGGCGCAGCGGCGCTGTGTCCGCGCGTCGATATTCAGTGCCGTTTCTGTGCCGCTCCGCTTTGGGTGGCGGGTGATGTGCGGCTCTTTTGCATTGCACTGGGCAACGCGTTGCTCAACAGTCTGCTGTATGCGGGCGACGCGCCGCGCGCCGTTTTACAGCTTGGAAAGCAGGGTGAACATGCGGTTTTCACATTGCGCGACAACGGAAAAGGCATTTTGCCGGACGCGCTTTCCGGCGTGTTTGTACCGGGCATGTCTGCCGACCCTTACGGTGACGGCGAACCCGCGCCCGGCCTCGGGCTTGGCCTTGCGATTGTACAGCAATATGCAGCGGCATACAGCGGGCGAATTTTGGCGCAAAGCACAGTCGGCAAAGGCAGCAGTTTGGCGCTCTCACTGCCGCTGTGTGCACCGTGCAGCGAAGGTATGCAGGTACCGCAAATGGTGGCGGACAGTTTCAGCCCGCTGTATGTACAGCTTTGTCCGCTGTGTGATTTGCCTTTATAACCTTTATAATGGGCAAAAAAACATTTGCTTTTTGTGCCGTTTTCTTTTATGATACAGATATGATTGTATGGTGCGCAAAATATGCGCATGGTCATTTTGTATTTTGAGCAAGCGCAGCGGCGCTTCTGCCGTGCGAGGGCTCTTGTCATTCTGAGGGAGCGCAGCATCACCTTGTCATTCTGAGAGAGCGGTAGCATCACCTTGTCATTCTGAGAGAGCGTAGCGACCGAAGAATCCTCCCTGCTGTAACGCACAAAGATTCTTCACTTCGTTCAGAATGACAAAACTCGCGAAAGCACAGCTTCTTCACTTCGTTCAGAATGACAACACTCGCGAAAGCGCAGCTTCTTCACTGCGTTCAGAATGACAGACGTACATAGAGGCACTTTGTTTCATGGATGCTACAGACATCGATGATACAGTTATGATTTGACAAAGGAGAACCACATGAAAAAGATAACCGGCAAAACACTCCTCGTTGCCGCCATGCTGATTGCATTTGTTATTTTATTGTTCAATCCGTCACTGCTGTTTTTTCTCAGCGAAGAAACGCGGCTTGCGGTACATCTTGCCATGCAAAAAGCGTTTGGACGCTCGGGCGAAATGAAACTCATCAGCCTGCCCACACTGCTTTCGCTTTTGGCCGTGATTGCTTTTGTGATGGCGCTCAACCGCATTTTTCGTTTTGTTTTCGGCAAAATCGTCCTCAAAAGCGGGCGCAGCCGCACTCTTGGCGGTCTTTTGTTCAGCGGCGTCAACTACGCCACTGCCATCATCGGTGTCATTTGGTGTTTGTCACTGCTCGGTGTCAACGTCACCGGCATTTTTGCCTCGCTCGGCTTGCTCGGTCTTGTGGTCGGTTTCGGTGCACAAAGTTTAATCGGCGACATTATCACCGGTGTTTTCATCATTTTTGAGGGACAATATAACATCGGCGACATCATTATATTAGACGGCTTTCGCGGCACGGTGAAAGAAATCGGCATCCGCACCACGCGCCTTGTGGACGCGGGCGGCAATGTGAAAATTGTAAACAATTCCGACGTGCGCAATATGCAAAACCTGAGCCACAATTTATCCATGGTGCTGTGCGATATCGGCATCGCCTATCACGAAGATTTGCGCCGCGTAGAAGACGTGATTCATGCCGCTTTGCCGCGCATTACGCAGGAATCAAACGGCCTGTTTCCCGAGCCGATTATGTATCTCGGCGTGGAGGAGCTTGCGCCCTCAGCCGTTGTGCTACGCATGATGGGCACCGTGCAAGAGAGCGATATTTTCGTGGCTCAGCGTTACTTAAACCGCGCTATGAAACTTCTTTTTGACGCAAACCACATCGAAATTCCGTATCCGCAGCTCACGGTTCACGCAAACATGCAGGAGAAGCAACTATGAACGTGATTGAAATTGAACAAATCACCAAAGATTACGGCGGCGGAAAGGGCGTGTTCGACGTCAGTTTCGGCGTAGCCGAAGGTGAAGTGATGGGTTTTTTAGGGCCGAACGGCGCCGGAAAAACCACCACAATTCGCCAATTGATGGGTTTTATCAAACCGGACAGTGGCACAGTGTCCGTCAGCGGCCTTGACTGCTTTGCAAACGCAAGCACCATTCAGCAAAATCTCGGCTATCTGCCGGGCGAAATTGCCTTTATGGACGACATGACCGGCACACAGTTTATCCGTTTCATCGCCGCCATGAAAGGTCTGCATGATTTATCTCGCGCGGAAAAACTGCAAGCCTATTTTGAACTGGACGCAAGCGGAAAAATCAAAAAAATGTCGAAAGGCATGAAGCAAAAAATCGGCATTGTGTGCGCTTTTATGCAGGACGCCGATATTTTGGTGTTGGACGAACCGACGAGCGGCCTTGACCCTTTGATGCAAAACAAATTTATCGAGCTTGTTTTATATGAAAAAAAACGCGGCAAAACCATTTTGATGTCCTCGCATCTTTTTGAAGAAGTGGAAAAAACCTGTGACCGCGCGGCAATTATTCGTGCGGGCAGCATCGTAACCGTGCAAAGCATCGCCGCACTGACTGCCAAACGCCGCAAACGCGTCAGCGTGCGGTTTGCCACGGTTGCAAACGCCTCATCCTTTGCCGCAAACACCAATGGCGCGGCGCTGAAAAACGAAACCGTCACCGTGCCGGTCACCGACATGAACGCATTTTTGAAAGCACTTGCGCCGTATCAAATTCTCGATTTAACCACGCACACACAGAGCCTTGAGGAGCTGTTTATGCATTTTTACGAGGAGGCCGCACAATGATTTCTTTGCCACTTTTTCGGCGCGAAGCCAAGGCAAACTATAAGCTTTTGCTGATATTCATGGGCGTCTTGACGCTGTATGGCTCGATGATTATTGCCATGTTTGACCCCGCACTCGGCGACAGTTTGGCGCAGATGGCACAGAGTATGCCGCAGCTGTTTGCGGCATTCGGCATGCTGGATGTCGGCGCAACGCTCGTTGCTTTTTGTGCCAATTACTTATACGGCTTTTTGCTTGTGGTGCTTCCGCTCGTGTTCACGGTGATTTTATCAAACCGTCTTGTCGCACGTTATGTCGACCGCGGCAGCATGGCCTATTTGCTCGCCACGCCCTGCACGCGCCGCAAACTGATTGCCACACAAATTTTTGTGCTTTGCGGCAGCCTTGCTTTGTTGTTTTTCTATGTCACCGTGCTTTGCCTTTGCGTGAGCGCCGCGCTTTTTCCGAATGAAATGGATGTGAAAAGTTTTATTTTGCTGAATGTCGGCGCGTACTGCCTTGCTGTTTTTCTCGCCGGTGTGTGCTTTTTTCCGTCCTGCGTGTGCAACGACAGCAAAACCTCCACCGGCATCGGCGCGGGCATCTGCATCGCCTTTGTGCTGTTGCAAATGCTTTCGCAAGTGGGCGAAAAGTTTGAAGTGCTGCGCTATGCAACGCCGCTCACGCTGTTTAACACCGACGCCATTCTCGCAAACGAGGCATCTGCGCTATGGCATTGCGGCATTTTGCTGCTTTTCGGGCTGCTGCTGATGGTGTGCGGCCAAGTGATTTTTATGCGGCGTGATTTGCCGGTATAAAACATTTTTTTAATTGCAGAAAAGGCATTGCAATTTTTAAAATTTGCCGTATAATCAAAGCCATTGCGCACGATTGTTGATGTGCGATAATGATGACTGCAAGGCGGAAAAAATCATGCAAAAAAACGCACGTAATTTCATCTTGGACAACAGCTTTTCCATGTCGGCTTACTGGGTTTGTTCCGGTACCGTCATCGCCAGTTTAACAAGCTATTATGCGCTGCCGCTCGCGCTTTCAAATGCGATTACCGGGCTGACGTCCACCCTTTTGGTGTTGCAGCTTTTGGGCGGCTTTTTATACACGCGCACGCGCGCGCGATTTGCATTTTTGCGTATGTTCAACTTGTTGTGGCGTCTGTTTTTGCCGCTTGTTTTCTTCTCGGTTTTGCTGCCGAAAAATATCGGCGCACCCGTGATGATGGTCGCCTATTTTTTGGGCATCGCCATCTTTCAATTTGCCTGTCCGTCACAAACCGACTGGCTCGTGAGCACGGTGGAAGGGCGCGTCAAACGCGATTATTATTCTATTCGTGAAATGTTTTTCATGCTGATGTTCACCGCTGTGTTTTGCACGGTCAGCATGCTCATCAATCACGCAAATCTCACACAAACTCATAAAACCGGCTTTCTTGCCATTGGCGTGCTGATTACCGTGCTGTTTTGCATCAGTATTGTCGTTTTATTCAAGTTGCCCGCGCCTGAAACCGTGCAAACAGCGCCGCTGCCGCTGCGCAAAAGTTTTGCCGAGCCGTTTCGCAACAAGCCGTTTCGCGGTGTGCTGTTTACCAATATGCTATGGAGTTTTTCGGGCATGTTCATCGGCAACTTTGCGGCCATTTATCAAATTCGCATTTTAAATTTAAGTTTTACACAAATTATGATTTGGTCCACCGTGGCCAATCTCGTCCGTGCGTTGTGCACACCTTTGATGTCGAAAATTGCCGGACACATCGGCTGGAAACGCGCCGTGGCGCTCTGCCTTGCCATTCTTGCGTGTGTGGCACTCGGCTGGATGAACGTCACGCCCGAAAACATTTGGCTTCTTTTCCCTATTTTGTCCGTTTTGGGCACGCTGCCGTTTTCCGGCATGGGCGTTGGCTTTTTGGAAATGCAGGTGGACACTGCGCCCTCATCGGCACGCAGCCTGTACTTTTCCGTCACCGCCACCATGAACGGCCTTGCCGCTTTTGGCGGTTCGATGGTGTGTTCGGCGCTGATTGAAGCGATTGTACAGCTTGCGCCCGCTACGTCCGACAGCAGCTTGCGCATTATTTTCTGCGTCGGCCTTGTGGGTGCGCTGCTTTCGGCCGTGCTTGCATTGCGCATCCGCTCAGATGTTCAATAATTTGGTGGATTTGCCTGTTGTTTCCCTGAAAAATAAATGCTATACTAATAAAGTATTCTTGAATTTTACGCATGAGGAGGGTTTTCATGCATACCACTTATTTATATTTCAGCCCGACCGGCGGCACCGAAAAAGCGGCCGCGCTCATTGCCAAAGCAATCGACAGCGCCGCAATTCCGCTTGATATCTCTTGCAGCACCGCCAATTTTCATCTCAATTTTGGCAAGGACGACCTGTGCATCATCGCCGTGCCGTCTTTTGGCGGACGCGTGCCGGCTGTTGCGCTCGCGCGCTTGCAGCAGATGACGGCAGACGGCGCAAAGGCCGTTTTAATCACCGCCTACGGCAACCGCGATTACGACGACACCTTACTTGAGCTCAAAGAAACAATGCTCGCACGCGGTTTTTGCGTTATTGCCGCCATTGCCGCCGTCACCGAACACTCAATTGTGCACCAGTTTGGCGCACATCGGCCGGACGCTGCCGACGCCGCCGTTTTGCGTGGCTATGCGGCGCAAATCAAAGAGGCGCTCGCCGCAGATGTCGCGTTTACAGATGTAAAAGTCAAAGGGAATCATCCCTATCGCGAATATCACGGTGTGCCGATGAAACCTGCCGCTGACAAAACCTGTATCCGCTGTGGCACTTGCGCCAAAAGCTGCCCCGTGGGCGCGATTCCACTCGCAAATCCCACCGAAACCGACAAGGATACATGCATTTCCTGTATGCGGTGCATCGCCGTTTGTCCGCAGCACTCGCGCAAATTGAATCCTGTGATGCTTTTTGCCGTCAGCAAAAAGCTCGAAAAAGCTTGCGCCACACGCAAGGAAAATGAATGCTTTTTTGGGTTTTCTTCCAAATAAATCTCATATCATCAAATAAAAGGAGAAATTGAATTATGAACAAACAAGTAGAAACCGCAAATGCACCGGGTGCCATCGGCCCCTACTCACAGGCTGTTGTCGCCGGCGACTTTATTTACGTATCCGGCCAACTGCCCATTGACCCCGCCACCGGCGCGTTTGCCGGCGAGGACATTGCAAGCCAAACTGCACAATCTCTGAAAAACATCAAAGCCATTTTGGAAGAAGCCGGCTTTGCGATGTCAGACGTTGTAAAATCGACTGTTTTATTGGCTGATATCGCCGATTTTGCACCGATGAACACCGTTTATGCCACATTTTTTACCGGTGTCTGTCCGGCACGCGCCGCTTTTGCGGTGAAAGATTTGCCGAAAGCCGCCCTTGTGGAAATTGAGGTAGTCGCACATAAATAATATTGTGCCGTTTCAAAAAACTGCTATGCATATCAAAAAGGCTGCCGCGAAAAAATCGCGGCAGCCTTTTTATGTTCTTTGTGCGGATTACACCGCTTCGGGCGCATCGCCCGAAAACTGGCTTTGATACAATTCGGCGTAAAAACCGCCCTTTTCAAGCAGGCCTTCGTGCGTGCCGGTTTCCACGATATCGCCGTCTTTCATCACAAGAATCAAGTCGGCATCGCGAATGGTCGACAACCGATGCGCGATGATAAAACTGGTGCGGCCTTTCATTAAGGTGTCCATGGCACGCTGAATGGCAAGCTCGGTACGCGTGTCAACACTCGACGTTGCTTCGTCAAAAATCAACAGTTTCGGCTCGCTTAAAATCGTGCGGGCAATCGTGATAAGCTGTTTTTGTCCGGCCGAAATATTGCTCGCTTCTTCGTTGAGAATCGTGTGATAGCCCTCCGGCAGTGTTTTCACAAAGTGATGCACCTGCGCGGCTTTGGCCGCGGCAATCACTTCGTCGTCGGTGGCGTCAAGCCGACCGTAGCGAATATTTTCCATCACCGTGCCATTATAAAGCCACGTGTCCTGCAACACCATGCCGAACATATCGCGCAAATCGTTGCGGCGGAATTGCTTCACGTCATAGCCGTCCACAAGCACTGCGCCGCTGTTGACGTCGTAAAAGCGCATTAAAAGCTTGACCATGGTGGTTTTGCCCGCGCCGGTCGGCCCGACAATCGCCACTTTTTGCCCCGGCTTAATGATGGCGGAGAAATCGTTGATAATCGTGCGCTCCGGCACATAGCCGAAATTGACATGTGCAAAGTCCACTTCGCCCACAACATCATGAATCGGCACCGGTTGTTCGGGGTCTTTTTCTTCTTCCGCTTCGCCGAGAAATTCAAATACGCGCTCGGCCGCGGCCGCCGTTTGCTGTAGCATATTGCTGACATTGGCAATTTGCTGCAACGGCTGCGAAAAGTTGCGCACATACTGGATAAACGCCTGAATATCGCCCACGCTGATGCTGCCGCCGAGCGTCAAAAATCCGCCCAAAATGCAGATGGCCACATAGCCGAGATTGCCGATGAAGTTCATGAGCGGCATCATCATATTGCCGAAAAACTGGCTTTTCCATGCGGATTGATAGAGTTTGTCGTTGATGACGTTGAACGTTTCAATGCTGCGCTCCTCGCCGTTGAACGCACGCACCACGACGTGTCCGCCGTACATTTCCTCCACTTGACCGTTGGCATCGCCCAAATAGGTTTGCTGTTTGCGAAACAGCGGCTGGCTGCGTTTGACGACCTGCGTCATGGCAAGAAAACTCAGCGGCAGTGTGCACAGCGCCACCAAGGTCATCACCGGACTGATTGTGAGCATCATCACCAGTACGCCAATCACCGTTGTGACACTCGTCACCATTTGCGACATGCTTTGGTTGAGCGTTTGCGTCACGGTGTCCACATCGTTTGTGATGCGCGAAAGCACTTCGCCGTGCGAGATGCGGTCAAAATAGCCAAGCGGCATACGGTTGATTTTTTCGCTGATGTCGCGCCGCATATTGTAGCTCACCTTGGTGGAAATGCCGGTCATGACCCAGCCTTGCAAATACGACAGCGCGGCGCTGAGCACATAAAGGCAAGCGAGAAATAAAATAATCTGCCCGATGGCGGTGAAATCAATGCCGCCTGTGCCCGTGATTTGGGCAATGACGCCCTCGAATAATTTTGTGGTGGCATTGCCGAGGATTTTCGGCCCGACAATGCTGAAAATACAGCTTGCCACCGCGCAAATCATCACGGCGATGATACCCGGCAGATAGTGGCCGAGATAGCTGAGCAACTGTTTCATGGTGCCCTTAAAATTTTTGGCTTTTTCGCCCGGCATCATGCCGCCGGCACCGCGATGGCCGCCCATTCCTTTTACTTGTGGCATGTCAGTTCCTCCTTTGACAGTTGGCTTTGTGCAATTTCACGATATGCGGTACAATTTTGAAGCAATTGTTCATGTGTACCAATGCCGGCGATGCGGCCTTCTTCCAGCACCACAATTTGCTGTGCGTGCATGATGGTGGAGATGCGCTGTGCCACAATCAACACGGTTGAATTTTTGGTATCGGCGCTGAGCGCCGCGCGCAGTTTTGCATCTGTTTTGAAATCAAGTGCGCTGAACGTATCGTCGAAAATATAAATCGGCGCTTTTTTGACGAGTGCACGTGCAATCGAAAGGCGCTGACGCTGCCCGCCGGACACGTTGGTGCCGCCTTGGCTGATGGCGGTTTCATAGCCGTTGTCGAGCGTGTCGATAAACTCGGTGGCCTGTGCCACTTCGGCGGCATGATGCAGCGTTTCTTCGCTCGCATGTTCCTCGCCGTAGCGCAAGTTTGAATTGATATCGCCGCTGAACAGCATGCCTTTTTGCGGCACATAGCCGATTTGCGCGCGCAGCTCATGTTGTGTGACATCGCGAATGTCCACGCCGTCGACGGTAATGCTGCCTTCGCTGACATCATAAAAACGCGGAATGAGGTTAATCAGCGTGCTTTTTCCGCTGCCGGTACTGCCGATAAATGCCGTGGTTTCGCCTGTTTTGGCAGTAAATGTGATATGGTCGAGCACGTTTTCGTCCGCGCCCTCATAATGGAACGACACATCGTTGAACGCGATGGTTCCTTTGAGCGGCGCTGCAAAATGCTGCGGATTTTCAGGGTCTTTGACCGTGCTTTCGGTGTCAAGCACATCGCTGATACGGTCTGCCGACACGCTCGCACGCGGCACCATCACAAACATCATGCTGATGAACAAGAAGCTCATCACCACCTGCATGGCGTACTGCATAAATGCCATCATGTCGCCCACTTGCATATTGCTTGCGGCGATTTGATGGCCGCCCACCCACACCACAAGCAGGGTTACGGCGTTCATCAACAGCATCATAATCGGCATCATGCTCGTCATGGCGCGGTTGACAAACAGCGTGTTTTTCGTGAGGTCACGGTTGGCAGTGTCGAAGCGTTTTTCTTCAAATTCCTGTGTGGCAAACGCGCGAATCACCATCATGCCGGACAAGTTTTCACGGCTGACGAGGTTCAAATTGTCAATTAAAGTTTGCATTTTTTTGAAGCGCGGCATCGCCACGGTGAACAATACAAGAATCACACCAAGCATGAAAATGACCGCGATTCCTATAATCCATGCCATCGAAACGCATTTGGACAGCGCCATCACAAGGCCGCCAATGCCCATAATCGGTGCAAAGCACAGCATGCGCAAGCCCATGGTCAAAAACTGCTGAATTTGCGTAATATCATTGGTGGTGCGTGTAATTAAGCTTGCCGTGCTGAATTTATCCATCTCGTTGCTGGTAAAGCGCGTCACCTGTGCGAACACGTCATGGCGCAAATCGCGTGCTACACCTGCACCAAGACGCGACAGGCAGAAGCCTGTGCCGATGGCGCACAGCAAAACAAGCACGCAGAGAAACAGCATGCGCAAGCCGGTTTGCCAGATATAATTGGTTTGAATGGCATCGGTGTCCGCGCCAAGTTCAAGGTAAAAGCCTTTCACAAACACGGCGGCCGTTTGCGTGGTGGTGCTTTCCGGCGTGGCGGCGGCCACGTCAACGGCGTCTGTGATGACCTGCGGCGGCAAATTTTGCAGCATCGGCAAAATTTGCGTCACCTTGCTCATGTCAAGGCTTGCCGTATCAGCCTGCGCCACCGTGTGTCCGCTTTGCTGCATGACATTTTGCAGCACCTGCATCATGGCATACGATGCGCGGCCAAACGCACCGTCAAGTGCCGTTTGCGTATCTGCGTCCGGCGCGATGTTCACCCATGTAGTGGCATCTGCCTGTGGATATTTTTTTTGCAGTGCCGATAAATTTTCTGTATGCGCGTAGTTTTTCTCCACAAGTGTCCGCTCGCCCTCCGGCATAAACGTTTTCATGAGGGCAAGACCGCTCTCGCTCACCGCTTTTGGCGCGGCCTCGGTGATGCCGCCTTTTTGGATGCCGTTGTTCACGATATTGCTCATGACATTCGGCAGTTCCAGTTCCAACATGGCCTGCCCGAACAAAAGCACAATTGCGGTAAACAGTAGCGCAAGATATGGTTTTAAATAGCGTTTTAATCGTAACATCAATCATTCTCCTTAACTTCAAGTGAATCTGCCAATTTTGCAAGCAAGCGCAGCAACATATCAACCTCGTCGTCTTGCAAACGGCCGAGTGCGCCGTCAAGCCGCGCGGCAAATGCCGTTTGCGCCTTTTTCATCAGCGCCATTCCCTCTTTTGTGAGGCGAACGCCGCTCACACGGCGGTCAGTTTTGTCGGCAACACGCTCCACAAAGCCGCGATGCTCAAACGCGCTGATGCGCTGGCTGATGGCCGGCAAACTTTGTCCCATCACGGTTGCAAGCGTCGAGAGCGTAATCACGCACGGCGTTGCATCGTCTTGCATTGCGCGCACAAACGGCGCTTTGCCGCCATGTGCAATCACCATCAGCGTGCCAAATTCTGATTTATTCAACCCGTCACACGGGGCAATGTTTTGCCACACCTTGCGCGTGCGATCCATTTGGCGAAACAATTCAAGCGCCTGCTTCGACTGTATTTCCATCAAAATAGCCATCCTCCGTAAAATACTTAACCATCATAACAGTTAGGTTACTTAACTAGTTTAAGTCAGATTTCTTTCATTGTCAATACCGCAGAAATAAATTCACATTTTTTTCATATTTTGCGCAAAAAAGCCGCGGTTTATACCGCGGCTTTCCTAATGATTCCTACTTATTGCTTTTTCACGTCCACCGCAAAATAATATTGGATGAACCCACGGCTACCCCATTCCGCTTTCACTTTATAGAGGTAGACACCCGCGTCGTGCGGCGTGGTAAAGGTGCTTTTATCCTCGCTGGCAAGCTCTGTAAAATTGGTGGAGTATCGCCCGTTCGCACGCCATACATGCAAGGTAGACGGCGTTTTGCTGAACGAGATTTTCACGTTTGCATCCGGCTGCATATCATATGGCGTAATGGGCAAATCTTCCTGCGCAAGCGTGGGTGCTTGTCGCTCCATCGTGGTAAAAAAGCTCCATTCATACCCCGCGCGATAAATCACCGCCGGCGGCATTTCAATGCCGTTATATTCCACCTTGATGGTCGGCAGCGCCGATTCCGGATCCTGCGTGTCGAGTGATTCTTTGATAAACACTGTAAGTCCCGCGGCAATGGCAATCAGCACAATGCCAAGCAGAATTTTACGAATCAATATTTTTGGCGTTTTCATCATAGTTAAACCGGCCTTTGCTTATAAGATAATCTCATTATATACTACATGCGCCTAAAAATCCACCCCGCGGCATACAGATATCTTATTAAGATGGTGGGAGTGTGCCGCATGTGCCGTTTTGCGCAAACTGTGCCGCATCGTGTGACGCGGCGGCTGTTAAAACAGGATATCTCCGCTTTGCGTGCGCTTTATGAAACAGGCGGCCGCGATTATCAATGGGCACGTGCCGAATCGTTGCAAGCGCTGTTTGCCGATGCAAAATTTTGGGGCGTTTTTTGCGGCGATGTCTTATGCTGCGCCGGTGGCATTTGTTCAATTTCACATGCGCATCTGCTGTGTGATGCACTGCGGCGCACCGCACTTGTGCCGCAAAATGCCGAGGTGATTTTGCCGCCGATATTTGCAGACGGCAGTGTTCTGCCATTGGCCGACGCATTTTTGACGTTTTTGACCGCGCAGGCAGCGCCGGATGCAGCGTTTTTTTGTCTTGTGCCCGTCAAAAGCGGCACGGCGCTACTCTCCTCCGTGTTTGCGGCCGGTTTTGTGCTCACGGCACTGCGCCCGCTGTATGAATTGCGTCCGCATTATATTTTTGCATCGCAAAGCGTGAAAAAAATCAAAAAACGGAGTATAATAGTAGCACAAACGGACACGTGGACGCTTTCGTTTTTACTTGAAAACGGTTTGACCGGCATCGCAACCGGCGCACAAAGCGGCGTGCCCATATTATATTTGGAATAGGATGGGGAAACATGACGAAACTTGTGATTTTAGACAGCTATGCCCTACACGAAGGCGATTTGGACTGGGCGCCGCTGCAAAAACTGGCGGACGAAATTGTGCTTTACCCACGTACCAAAGCCGATGAATTGATTGCCCGCCTTGCGGACGCCGATTTTGCGATTGTGAACAAATCGCCCATCGACGACGCGGTGCTTTGTGCCTGCCCGAAGCTGAAATGGGTCGGTGTGACGGCCACCGGCGTTGACAGCCTTGACATTGCCGCGTGCCGCCGTCACAATGTGGCTGTGGCCAATGTGCCGGGATATTCCACACAAAGCGTGGCACAGCTTTCGCTCACATTGTTGCTTGCGCTGTGCCAATGTCCCGGCCGGTATGACGCCGCCGTGCGCGACGGTTATTGGCAGCTTGATTTGCCGCAAAATTATGGCATTTTTGCGCCGATGGAACTGTGCGGAAAGACCTGCGGACTGATTGGGTATGGCGCTATCGGGCGGCAGATGGCCAAAAACTGCGCGGCGCTCGGCATGCGCGTTTTGTGCCATACGCGCACCGTGCCACCTGTTGCAGAGCAAAACAATGTCACATTTGTTTCTCTGGATATGCTGTTGCGTGAGAGCGACGTGCTCAGCCTACACTGCCCGTGCACAAGCGAAACGAAAAATATTCTCGACGCAAACAATCTTGCCAAATGCAAAAAAGGCGTGCGGATTGTCAACACCGCGCGCGGAAAATTGGTGGACGAGCACGCGATGGCGGCCGCCCTTTTGTGCGGTGATGTGGGCGGGTTTGCCGCCGATGTGGTGCGCACAGAACCGCTTGTGGCGGAAAATCCGCTGCTTGCCGCGCCCAATGTTTTGCTGACGCCGCACATCGCGTGGACCACACCGGAGGCACTGCACCGCCTTTCAGCGGCCGTGGTGGAAAATTTAGAAAGTTTTCTTGCGGGCGACGCGCGGAATATCGTAAATTAGTTGCAATTTTATTTTAATTTTGCTCTTGCAAAGTTGGCAAAACAGGAGTATCTTATATAATTAGCTTCTCTGTGCGGCATTTGCCTGTGCAGAGTTTTTGGAGGGGTTTCGCATGGAAAAATTTGTAGACCGCATCATTGACACTGACCGTAAAGCGCGAGAAATTATCGAAGCAGCGCAAAATAAAAAAAGTGCTTTGCTCGCACAGGCGGCACAAAAAGCAACGGCGGAAATTGCGGCACGCGCAGCGGAAAGTGCGCAAAAAATCGCCGCAAGCGATGCCGACATCAAGGCGCGTGAGGCGGCGGCGGCCGAAGCCGCCGACAAAGAATATATTGCCGCAAAGCACGCGCTCGACGCGGCTTTTGAGGCTGGCCGCAAAACGTGGCTTGCTGAAATTAAAGACAATATCTGTGCAAATTATTAAAATATTTCATCTTCACAAGGAGGTGCGCCATGCTTGAAAATATGTCCGCGCTCGCAATTATCCCAAAAGCGAAAGCCATTGGCGCACAGCGGCTCACGCGCGAAGAATATCACGCGCTCATGCGCAAACGCAGTGTGCTTGAAGTGATGGCAACGCTGCAAAATCACCCCTATTTCAAACATTCGCTGGCGGGTTTATCACAGACCAATCTGCACCGTCAACAGCTTGAAAACGCGCTTTCGCACGATGTCTTTTACAAATATGGCCGGCTGATGCGTTATTCGTTCCGCAAAGGACATTTTGGCTCTTACTTTATGATTCGCTGCGAAATCAACGAGCTTTTGTCGAAACTGCGCCTGCTGTCCATGGGCATGACCGCGCAATATATCGTGCAGTTGCCCGGCTTTTTGGCAGCGCACACAAGCTTCAGCCTGATTGCGCTTGCCAAAGCCGACACCGCCGAAGCATGTGAAAAAGTCATCAGCGCAACGCCATATGCCAAAATTTTGCATGGCGTTTTGCCGAAATCGGGCGCAAAACTCGATTATCTCGCATGCGAGCACGCGTTTGAAACCTATTTTTATCAATTTGTGCTGCGCATGATTGACACGGATTTATCCCCGCGCACTGCGGCCGATACCAAAAAATTGTTTTTGTATGAGGCCGAAATTTACAATCTTGATTTGCTGTATCGCGCCAAAGCATTTTTTTCGGCGCAGTTTTCTCCGGCCATGCTGCGAAAGCTTTTGCTGCCGATATATGGCATATTGTCGCAAAAAAGTTTGTTTGCACTCGCGGATACGCACGATTTAAACGCTTTTTTACAGCTGTATAACAGTGGGCGCGCCGGCAAATTTTACGGCGAGCGCAATGCGGATTTTTCCGACGCACGCGATGCACAAAGCGCGCGAGCGCTGTATCGGCAGGCCGAAAAACTGCTGCACTTTTCCTCCTCGCCACAAACGGCTTTGGCGGCACTTTTATGTCTTGCAAACCTAGAGCGCAGCAACATCATCAATGTGATTGAGGGCGTGCGGTATGGCCTTACACCCGAACAAATTGAAAATTTTTTGAAATTTTGATTGCAATGAGAAAGAAACGAGGCATCACTCTATGGGCATGGTGAAAATGAAGCACATCAACATCTACGGGCCAAAGGGCAGTCCGCGTGCAGTGCTGGAAATTTTGGCGAGAGAAGGATGTTTTCATGCGGATCACATCGCCGAAAAAATAAACGCCACAGGTGGCGGTGTTGAAAATTTATACGACCCGCTGTTTGTGCAAACCATTGGCGTGCTCAAAGATTTGCACGCCGACACCGTGCTGTATCCCTATGACGGCGGCGGTGGTTTTACTTATAAAGAATCGCGTCCGTTTGTTGAAAACATTGCACAGCAAATCGCGCAGCGCGGCCTCAAACGCACCGAAGCCGAGGCCAAACTTGCAACCTATGCGCAGACAAAAACGCAGCTTTATCATCTGTCAAATTTACATACAAGCGTGGACGAAATTTTTTCGTGCAAATATTTAAAAGTGCGTTTTGGCCGTTTGCCTGAGGACAGTTACATCAAATTGCCGTTTTACGCCGACAAGCCGTTTACATTCAACGAATACGATTTTGACGGCAAATATTACTGGGGCGTGTATTTTGTGCCCGAAACAAGCGCCGAAGAAGTGGACGATATTTTTGCCTCGCTTTATTTTGAGCGTATGTGGGTGCCCGATTTTGTACATGGCACGCCGCAGGACGCGCTTGCACAGCTCATGACGCAGGAATCGGACGTGCAAAAAGAGCTGGACGAGCTGAATAATATGGACGACATCGCCGACGTCGCCACCATACAGAA
>JAVXRV010000011.1:0-26902 GCA_036643515.1 Ruthenibacterium sp. | reverse complement strand
TTGATAAAATATTGATTAAAATTTGCTGCAAACGCACGCCGTCGCCAAGATAGCTGCTTTTACAGCCTTTGAAATTGGAAACAATATAGTGCACATTTTTTGCCTGTGCCTGCGCGCCGATGATTGTGCTCAATGCCGCCAAAAAGTTTTCGCATACAATCAATTCGTTTTTGAGCGTCACTTTGCCGCTTTCAATGCGTGACATATCTAAAATATCGTTGAGCAGTGACAATAAATATTGCGATGCATAGAGAGATTTTTCGATGCTTTCGTGCGCAAGCACTTTGTCGTCAAGGCTGCGCAGCGCAATTTCCGACATGCCGATGATGGCGTTCATCGGTGTTCGGATTTCGTGGCTGATGCGGGAGAGAAACTCAGATTTTGCGGCGTTGGCGTGCTCTGCCATTTGTACGGCAGCAAGCAGCTCGTGATTTTTTTTCTCCTGCTCGGCCACGGCGGCGGTGTTGTCAACACGCGTCATCAAAATGCTTTTCAGTGCGCGGTTAATATAGATGAACTGCAACTGTTTGTGCAAAGTTTTGCCGTCTGCGCTGGGCACTTGATAGAAGATGTGATAGCTGTCTTGCGTGTCAAGATGGGCGATGATGTTGGCGAGCCGCACTTCGTCCACAACGCGCTCCACCTCGTCTTTACAGACGCATTGACGTATATATTCCTGTGTTTCTTCTTCAAAATTCTTGCTCTCAAGGGCGTAACTTTGGCTTGTTTTCCGTTCGCTGTAACGCACCGCAGAGTTGCGCACCGCATCAATCACCACCAAAAAATCGTAATCGGTTTTCACGATAGCGTTCATGATATGCTGCATGGTGCGCTCATTGGTGACGTCGACAGAATACAAAAATGCAACCACGTCGTTGCTGTCAACTGTTTTTGCCATGTGTGCAGTGACCATCACCCAGTAATTGCGCCCTGCAATCATGCGCGGCATTTCCATAGACAGCGTCGTTTCACCATTTGCAAAATGCCACAGCATGCTGTCGCGATTAAAAAGTGCGGCGCACTCTTTTTGTATTTCCGGATTTGTAAGCTCGCTATAAACCTGTTCAAAATATTCCTGTGCCGTTTTGGCGGCCTGCATATGCGGGATCAATTCCGGAAAAGTGCTTTTGTAGTCGAGAATTTGATTGGTGGTGAGGTTCACATTGACGGAGGCCATGGTTGCTTTTTGCATGGCTTCGCGATAGGAAAGCTCGTCACGATACCGTTTTTCGGCCTCTTTTTCTTTGGTGACGTCGTGGCCGACGCAGTATGCCCGCATGGGTTTGCCGTTTGCGTCAAAAATATTGGTATAGTTTACGCGCTCGCACCAATAGGGTTGCTCACGCTGCGCGCAAATCCATAAATCAATCGAAATTTCCGGCACGCCTTGTTTCAATTGTTCAAAGGTGGCGAACAATAAGGCAAGACTGTCCGCACGGAGATTGTTGGCTTGCATGATGTTACCCAGATAATGCGGCACAAGAAGATTGTGCGCCTCAATGCGGGGCGAAGTGGAAAAAAACGTCATGGTGTCGGTGGCGTATTCGTATTCGCAAATGTCAATATTGGACAGGCGAATGGCGGTGGCATAGCGAAATTCACTTTCGCGCAGCGCCTGCTCCGCCTGCTTTTGCGCAGTGATATCGGTGTAGTAGGCAAAGATAATTTCATTGCCGTCATTATCCAGTACGTGCTGCGAATTTTGGTTGACCCAGAGCAAGTTGCCGTCTTGTTTGATGATGCGATAATCAATTTCATACGGTTCAAACATGCCGTTGCGTGCGGCTGCGGCAGCTTTCAGCCGCATCAAATCCACCGGATCAATACAGCTCCACGCAACGCCGTGACAGCTTGAAGAAAATGCGTCCACCGTGTCAAATCCAAGCATATGTACGAAGGTTTCGTTCGCAAAAAGAATGGGAAATTCCGGTGTGGCCGCAACAATCATCAAGCCGATAGGCAAGGAAAGCTCTACGAAATCTGCTTGTATTTCAGTCAGCTTTTTCAATGGATATTGCCTTCTTTCGCAAAAAAGTTTTGCAGAGTTTGATACAAAAATGACGGTTCGATCGGTTTTGTCAAATGTGCGTCCATACCGACCGTTCTAGTGTTTTTGAGGTTCATTTTTTTGTACACAGGGCCATCTGCGGTGTGCTATTTTGCTTCATGACCGGTGCGATCTTCCCAAACAGATTCCGCCCCGTAAACCGATACTGTGTTTCTGCCATGACATTTTGCATAATAAAGTGCTTTATCGGCATTGCGATACAGCACATGAAACGTGTTTGCGTTTTCGTCGGACAATGCAATGCCGACGGAACAGGTGATTTTTGCGTTTTGCCCGTCTATTTCAATGGCTGCAATTTCTTGACAAAGGTGATGTGCCTTTTGTTCAATGAGTGATGCACTGGGGATATTGCACACAAACACGGCAAATTCGTCACCGCCCATGCGTGCAATCACGTCCTCTTTCCGAAACAACGCGCGCAGCCGGTCGGCCACAATGCAAATCACTTGGTCGCCATAATGATGGCCGCAAGAATCGTTGATTTTTTTAAAATGGTCAATATCGAGCATCAGCATGGCGGCGCATTTTGCGGAATTTTCAAGATGTTGCGCAATCATTCTTTCAGCGCTGATGCGATTGATTAAACCCGTCATCAAGTCTGTTTTCACCTGCTGCGACATGGTGTTATATTCGCGCACCATATCTTTGAAGCGTTGGTTGGAATCAAGCACGTTCTGTACGCGCCGCGTCACAACTTCAGGGATAAACGGCTTGATGATATAGTCGTTTGCACCCAGTGAAAATGCGCTGATTTGCTGTGCGGCGCTGTCGTCGGCGGAAATCATAATCACGGGAATGCCATCCAGCTCCGGCAGGTTTTTCTTATACTGCAAAAACGCCTTGCCGTCCATCACGGGCATGCTGATATCCAATAAAATCAAATCAATTTCCTGCTGCTGTCCGCGCAATATTTGAATTGCTTGTGCACCGTTTTCCGCTTCCAGAAACTGAAATCCCTGCAAAATTTTTTTCAAAATAATGCGGTTGATGGCCGCATCATCCACAATTAAAACCGTGCGTGTCTCATGAGAACCCGACAGCCATGACGCACGGTATTTTTCAAATTCGCGGTCGAGTGTTTTGCGCATGGTGATGTCCGACAACTCGCCCAAAATCACATGACGGCTGCCAATCGTGGCGGCATAGCGCAACTTTAAATGCATCCACATGGTGCTGCCGTCGGCAAGCAGACGCAGATAATCGCACGAGGCCGGATTTCGCGTTTCGGCGCAGATGCAAAACGCGCGCAGCAACGATTCTTGAGATTCTTTCGCCACCGTATTCAAAAGTTCCGGTGCGCTCGCAATCATATCGTCGTGTCCAAGCAGGGCATAATAAGCCTCGTTCACACGGATAATTTCAACTTGGTTGTCCGTAAATTCATACACGGCAGCCGCTTGCAGCGGATTGTTGAATAAAATCTGCACTTCTTGATTAAACAAAAACAAATCGTCATAGCGCTCATCGGTATATTTTTCACCAATCATGCCTTGCGTGTTCGGCAAAGTGCGTGCACAGAGCTGTTCGTACTGCGTGACGGGCATCGGGCGTGCAAAATAATACCCTTGCACATAATCACAGCCTACGCTGCGCAGAAAATCCACCTGCTCCACCGTTTCCGCGCCCTCGGCCACCACGGGGATATGCAGCCATTTTGCCATGCGAATCACCGATGCAATGATGTTTTCTCCGCGATGCGGAATTTCGCTTTCAGACAAAAACTGCATATCAATTTTCAAAACATCAATGGCAATATCTTTCAAAACCGCAAGGGAAGAATAGCCGCTGCCAAAGTCGTCCATGATGATGGAAAAACCGTTTCCCTGCAACTCTTTCATGGCCTTTTTCATGGCGATGGGGTTGTCAGTATAGGCGCTTTCCGTCAATTCCAAATGCAAAAGTGCAGGCGGAATCTCATAGCGCGTCACCAATTCCAATATCATTTGCGCCAGTTTCGGGTTATAGATATTCACGCGGGAAACATTCACAGAAAGCGGATACGGTTTTTTGCCCGCCACAATCCACCGATGCAGACATTGACAGGCCTGCTCCCACACATAATAATCAAGCTTTGTGATAAAGCCGTTGCGCTCAAACACAGGGATAAACACGCCGGGAGAAAGCATGCCCTTTTGCGGGTGCATCCAGCGCACAAGCGCTTCAGCACCGCACGGCAGATTGTTGTGGATATTGTATTGCGGCTGCAAATAAATTTGAAACTGCCCGCTTTCGAGTGCGGCGTTCATTTCGTTGGTGATGGTTTGCTCGGCGGTGAGCGCCGCACGCATGCCCTCGTTATAATAGGCGTAAAAATCAACATAATTGCCCTTGCACGTTTTGGCGGCAAGCGTTGCGCGATTGTACATTTCTTCCACAGAAATAGTGGGGTCATCAATGATATAAATGCCGACGGACGGCACAATATCATAGTTTGGATTGTATTTGGCAAGCGTTTTTTTGGACTGTTGCACCATGCTTTCAATCTGTTCTTTGCGATAGGGCAAACAAAAACCGATGATGTCAGATTCAATGCGTCCGTAGGTGGAATTTTCGCATTTGTGCGAATCTTCGGCCATTTTGGATGCAATATAAATCAGCAGTCTGTCGCCCTCGGCCGTGCCGAAAAACGAATTGATGAGCTGAAATCGGTCTACATCAAAACGCAAAAAGGCAAATGTTTCCTCGCGGTTTGCATCAAGCAATTCACGCGTTGCCTCAAAAAATTTCGACTTGTTGTAAATGCCGGTCAAGGCGTCATAATCGGCCAAATATTTCAGCTCATTTAAAGCGGTAAGGCTGCTGCGCTCGATTGCGTTTTGCAAGCGAAACAGGATAATGGCCGGATGATACGGCTTTGAAACAAAATCCCATGCGCCGAGTGCAAGCGCTTTCTGCTCGCTGTTGCTGTTGCTGCTGTCGGTGACAACCACAATCGGCAAATTGACGTAGCGCGCATCACCGCGCAGCGCCTCCAAAACCGCATAGCCGTCCATCACGGGCATGATGAGATCCAACATCATGGCGGCAATTTCATCGCGGTGCGCTTCCAAAATATCAAGCGCCTGCTTGCCGTTTTCTGCTTCAAGCACTGCATATTTTTCCTTTAAAATATTGCCCAAGATGGAGCGGTTGACAGCATTGTCATCCACAATCAACATGGTTTTTAAAATATGCATCGTGTGCCTCCGTTCAAGCAAGATAGTTCTAATATAAAGTATAGACATAACGTGAAATAAAGTCAACAAAATACATAAAAAGCCGCGTGCAAATAGCCAATTTGGATATATTTTGCATATCACGGGCAAGTTTCGCTTACATTTGCTGATTTCTGTGTTAAAATAGAGATACAGCGTGTAGTTTTGACGAACGTAAATCCTGTTGTCAAAAAGACACGCTGTTTTGTTTCTGTCGAAAAGCAATGCAAGCATAAAGGAGGCAAAACATGTATCAAACCGGAGATTTGATTGTCTACGGCAGCACGGGTGTTTGTCGGGTAGAAAGCATCACAACACCGCAAGAAACGCCGTCACTGCGCGGCTTTGAAAACAGCGATTCCTATTATATTTTAAAGCCGCTTTATCAAACCGAAACCATCTATACGCCCGCCGACCATCCCAAAGTATTTACACGCATGGTCATTTCACGCGCAAAAGCACAGGCGCTCATCGACTTGATTCCTTCCATGCAGGCGCAGGCGGATTATTCCCCCAAAATACAGGAATTGAAAGAGCATTATGAGGCGGCGGCCAATACACACGACTGTGCCGATTTAATGGAACTGCTGCTGTCCATTTATGCCAAAAAGCAATATATGGAGCAGACAAACCGCAAGTTTGGGCAGATTGACGACAGCTATATGAAATGGGCGGAGGCGATGCTGTATGGCGAATTTGCCGTGGCGCTTGAGATGCCAAAAGAGGATGTTCCGGCGTATATTGCGCAGTGTGTTGCCGCACAGGGCGAGAATGTCGGCGCGCCGGCCATTTAAAATAAAAAGTAAAACCCAGAGAACGCAAGAAATCGATTCTGCGCCAAGTGACAAGGCGCAGGCGGTTTCTTTTTTTAATGTGCGCAATATTTACAAAGATATGCCAAACGGCACACTGTTGCATGGCCGGCGAAAGCAATACAATAAAGCTATCAGCAAACAACCGCTACAAACTTTAAAGGAGCTTTCGCCATGCAATACGGACATTTTGACAACGAACATCGCGAATATGTCATCGACCGTGTCGATTTACCTGCCAGTTGGACGAACTATCTCGGCACCGAAAACATGTGCGCCGTCGTGAACCACACCGCCGGCGGCTATCTGTTCAGCGGCAGCGCCGAATATCACCGCATCACGCGCTTTCGCGCAAATGCCGTGCCCATGGATAGACCCGGCCACTACATTTATCTGCGCGACGACGACACCGGCGACACTTGGTCTGTGAGCTGGCAGCCGGTGGGCAAACCGCTCGACAGCGCACACTACACCTGCCGCCATGGCATGAGTTACTCGAAATACGAGTGCGATTACAGCGGCATCAAAGCCGTGCAAACGCTGTTCATCCCGCGCGGCAGCGACGTTGAAATTTGGGATTTGCAGCTTGAAAACCACTCCGACAAAACGCGTAACATCAGCGTTTTCAGCTATGCGGAGCTTTCTTTTCACCACATCGACATGGATAACCGCAATTTTCAAATGAGCCTTTACTGCGCGGGCGGCAGCTATGCGGACGGCATCATTGAACAAGATTTATTCTATGAAGAAACCGGCTTTCAGTATTTTACTGCCACGTTTGCGCCGGACAGCTTTGACACCGTGCGCGAGGCATTTATCGGCGATTATCGCACCGAATCAAACCCCATCGGCGTGGAAAAAGGTGTTCTTTCGAATTCGGCACAGCTTGGCGGCAACCAGTGCTGCGGCCTGCACAAACGTTTTGCGCTGCAAAGCGGCGAACAAATGCGCTGCGCCTTTTTACTGGGCGAGGGCAATCGCGATGTCGGCAAAGCCATGCGCGAAAAATTCAAAACGCCGGCAAGCCGCGACGCGGCCCTTGCCGACTTGCGCTGCTTTTGGCAGCAAAAATGCGAGGCGATGCAAATCAGCACGCCAAATGCCGCCATGGACACCATGATTAACACATGGACGCTATACCAAAGCGAAATCAATGTGCTATTCAGCCGTTTTGCAAGCTTTATTGAAGTGGGCGGCCGCACCGGTCTTGGCTATCGCGACACCGCACAAGACGCGATGACCGTGCTGCATGCCGACCCCGCCGCATGTTCCAATCGCATTTGGCAACTGCTGCAAGGCCTTGTGAGTGAGGGCTACGGCCTGCATCTGTTCAGTCCCGAGTGGTTTGAGGAGGGCGGAAAGCAGCAGAGCTTTAAAAGCCCGACCGTGGTGCCCTCCCCAAGCGCAGACAGCATGATTCACGGTATCAAAGACGCATGCAGCGACGATGCACTTTGGCTTGTGTCCACCGTGGTAGACTATGTCAAAGAAACCGGAGACTTTGCGTTTTTGGCGCGAAAAGTGCGCTATGCCGACAGCGGCATCGACACGGTGTATGACCACTTAAAAACGATTCTCGATTTTTCAGCAAAGCAGATTGGCGCACACGGCATTTGCCGCGGTCTGCGTGCCGACTGGAACGACTGCCTCAATCTCGGCGGCGGCGAAAGCGCCATGGTGAGCTTTTTACACGTTTGGGCACTGGATAATTTCATTTCTCTCGCGGCATATCTCCAAAAAACGGACGATGTCAACACGTACACAGCGCTCAAAAACAAAGTGCAAAACACCTGCGAAACCGCGCTGTGGGACGGTGCATGGTATCTGCGCGGCTACACCAAAAGCGGGCGCGCCATCGGCACACACACCGAGCTTGAGGGCAAGGTGCATCTTGAGAGCAACACATGGGCGGTGCTGTCGGGCGCGGCAGATAAAACGCGCGGCACAAAGGCCATGGATGCGGTGTACGATTATTTATTCACGCCGTACGGCCTGATGCTCAATGCCCCCGCCTACACAAAACCCGATGATGAAATCGGCTTTGTGACGCGCGTTTATCCCGGCCTGAAAGAAAACGGCTCTATTTTCAGCCACCCGAACCCATGGGCGTGGGCGGCGGAATGTGTGCTTGGCCGCGGCGACCGCGCCATGGAATATTACAACGCGCTGTGCCCGTGCTTGCAAAATGACAAAATCGAAATTCGCAAAAGCGAGCCGTATTCCTACTGCCAGTTCGTCACCGGCAAAGACCACAGCGGCTTTGGCGAGGCGCATCATCCGTTTATGACCGGCTCCGGCGGATGGAGTTATGTTGCGGCCACGCGCTATATGCTCGGCATCAAACCCGATTTTGACGGCCTTGTGATAGACCCCTGCATTCCCGCCGCATGGGACGAATTTTCCTGCACACGCGTATTTCGCGGCGCAACGTATCATATCACCGTGCAAAATCCGCAGCATATTTGCAAAGGTGTTGCAGAAATCATACTCGACGGCAACCGCGTGACAAAATTGCCATGTCTTGCAAAAGATGCAAGCGGCGAGGTCACGATTATTTTGGGAAAGAAGGCTTTACAATGATTCATTTCGGAACAGGCGGCTGGCGCGCCATCATCGGCGACGAATTTACACGCGCCAATGTACAGCTTTTAACGTGTGCAATCGCACATAAAATGCAGGACGAGGGCAACGCCGACAAAGGGTTTGTCATCGGTTACGACCGTCGCTTTTTGAGCGAGGAAGCCACCGAATGGGCGGCAGAAGTGATGGCGGCAATGCAAATTCCGTGCAGTATCATTCGCCGTCAAAGCCCCACACCACTGATTATGTTTGAAATTAAAAAATGCGGTGCACCGTATGGTATGGCCGTCACGGCAAGCCATAACCCCGCCATTTACAACGGCGTAAAAGTATTTATGGCCGGTGGACGTGACGCGGACGAGGCATTTACAAGCGAGCTTGAAGAATACATCAAAGGTCTTGACGGCGCAGTGGTGCCGGTGGTGGATTTTGCCGTGGCGCTTGCGGACGGTCGCATTCGCTACATTGACCCGATGAACGATTACATCGACAATATTCTCGCGTCGGTAGACGTGGAGGCCATTCGCAAACGCGGGTTATCCGTGGCGCTTGACCCGATGTACGGCGTTTCCAAAACCGCACTGCAAACCATTTTACTCACGGCACGCTGTGAAGTGAGCGTCATTCACGAGCGGCACGACACGCTGTTTGGCGGCCGACTGCCCGCGCCAAACGAAAAAACACTCGCAAGCCTCATGACCTATGTGGCCGAAAATCATTGCGATATCGGCATCGCAACCGACGGCGACGCCGACCGGCTCGGCGTCATTGACGACGAAGCGGAGTTCTTGCACCCGAATAAAATCCTCGTGCTGCTGTATTATTATCTCATGAAATACAAAGGATGGCACGGCGCGGCGGTGCGCAACATCGCCACCACGCATCTGCTTGATAAAATTGCCGAAAGCTTTGGCGAAACCTGCTATGAAGTGCCGGTCGGCTTCAAATATGTGTCGGGAAAAATGGCGACAACCGGCGCAATCATCGGCGGCGAAAGCAGCGGCGGCCTCACGGTGCGCGGGCATATACAGGGCAAAGACGGCATTTATGCGGCCAGTCTTTTGATTGAGATGATTGCCCTCACCGGCAAATCCCTCTCTGAAATTTGGCGCAGCATCTGTGCGGAATATGGCAATTTTGAAATGGCGGAGCTTGATTTCAAATTCAGCGAAGCAAAGAAAACCGAAATTTTCAAAACGCTCATGACCGACAAATTACTGCCGACATTTGCATATGAAATTGACCATGTGAGCTATCTGGACGGCTGTAAAGTGTATTTCAAAAACGGCGGTTGGGCGATTGCACGCTTCTCGGGCACAGAGCCTCTGCTGCGCATTTTCTGTGAAATGGACACCATGGAAAAAGCGCAAGCCACGGCAAACGTCTTAAAAACCTATCTCAATTTGGCATAAAGTAAAAAAAGAGGGCGCAAAGCTCTCTTTTTTTGTTATAATGGAAACAAGGCAAGAAAAATCGGAGGGAATGCAGATGAAAGAAAAAAGCATAAAACGGCGGCATAGCTTAAAATGGAGCATGGTGCGCATGATTTTTCTCTGTTGGGGACTGCCGGTGCTGCTCGTGGTAGCCGGTGCAGGGGTGTATTTGTTCAACAATTTGGCTGTGCAGACGCAAAAAACCATCTCGCTGTCCACCGACAAAGCCATCGCGCTCACTGAGGGAAAACTCGATGCCGCCGTCACGGCCACACTGAAAGCAAGCTATATCCCCACCATCAAAAATGCATGGGCACAGTATCAACAAGATGCAGATGCCGTCACTTTATACAATACCGTCACCGATTTTTTGTCGGAACAATACAAATATGATGAGAAGTTTTTAAACACCATGGTGACAGTTTTGCCAAAACAAGACCTGTCGTTTTACGCCAGCAATGTTTCCAACAAAGGCTCTTACACCGGCGTGCGCAAATACCGCAAATATTTAGAGCCGCAGGTGCTCGCCATGAGCGAAACGCTCGGCACAGACATCGCCTTTGTGGCAAGTGAGGAGCATTGTTTTATGGTGCGCAATTTGCTTGATGCGCAGTTTAAACCGTTTGCCGTGCTTGCCATGGAGCTGAACAACGACGCGCTGTTCGGCGCATTAAACAACGTTGCGTGGGCGCAAGACAGCGCCATTTGGCTGAATGGCACACCGCTTTTGCTGCTTGGCACAGCGCCTGAACGGCCCGATTTTTCGCAAGGCACACAGACGATTGTGCGCAGCGGCAACACCTTTGATGTCACCCATCAAAGCGAGCGCAGCGGCTACATACTGGAATATGCCGCGCACATGGTGCCGGACACGCTGCACGCGCAGCAACGCGCCACCAGTTTGACGCTCAATGTCATTTTCGGCTTACTTCTCTTGTTGATTGCCCTCGTCTTTCTGTTTTTCAGTCGCAAAGTCACGCGCCCGATTGACGTGCTGACCGCCGCCGCGCATGAAATTGAAGCCGGTCATTTCGGCACACAGGTGTCGGCCGAAAACTTCACCAGCAGCGACCTCGGCTATCTGGGCGACCGGTTTAATTCCATGAGCGACACGCTTTTAAATCAGTTCGACCGCATTTATAAAGAAGAACTTGCGCTGCGCGATGCCAAAATTATGGCGCTGCAAAGCCAAATCAATCCGCATTTTTTAAACAATACGCTTGAAATTATCAACTGGGAGGCAAGGCTTGCGGGCGATATCAAGGTGTGCAATATGCTCGAAAGTTTGTCCACCATGCTCAGCGCCGCCATGGATCGCAACAAACGACCGCTCGTGCATCTTTCCGAGGAGCTGATGTACGTCGACGCGTACCTCTACATCATCAACGAACGGCTCGGCAAACGGCTGAGCGTCGTGCGCGAAATCGACGAAACCTTGCTCGACGTGCCCGTGCCGCGTCTGATTTTGCAGCCGATTCTCGAAAATGCCGTCGAGCACGGCATCAACCCCACACAGCAGGGCACGATTACGCTGCGCGCTTATCATGAGGGTGATTGGATGATTCTCGAAGTGGAAAACACCGGTGTGCTTGCGCCCGCCGATTTGCAAAAAATCAAGGCACTACTCTCTGATGACACATCAGACGGCCTTGGCAGCACGTCGCTCGGCATCCGCAATGTGCATCAACGCTTGCGCATTATTTATGGTGCGGAAAGCGGCCTTTTCGTCAAAATAGCTAAAAATGGAAACACAATTTTTACTACAAAGCTCAATGTGCATGAATCACAACAAGAATAGTCAATAAAAACCAAGTACGTTCATTCAGCTTTTGCGCACGGTGCGGTATGATAAGGGTACAGCAAAACATCCGAATCACAAAATGAACAACATCAATTTGGAGGAAAAAACATGAAAAAAGCAATCTCAGTTTTTCTGGCCGTTGCAATGAGCGCATCTCTGCTCGCGGGCTGCGGCAGCAAGCCGGCGGCATCTGCCACGGCATCGGGCGCAGCTTCCACCGCACCTGCAGCCAAAAGCGTCACACTGAATGTCGTTACATCTTACGGCGGCGACGACGGCAACCGTCAAAATTACGAAGCCGCGTACAAAGCATATGAAGCCGCCACCGGCAACACCGTGCTCGACGCGTCTGAAACGTCGAACGAAGAATGGAAAGCCAAAATCAGCACCGACTTTGAAACCGGCAGTGAACCCGATGTGCTGTTCTACTTCAACGGTGTCGATTCCAACAAAATTGTCGAGAACAATAAAGTAGTATCCATCGACGAAATTCGCGCAGAATTTCCCGATTACGCCGGCAACATGAAAGACGAAATGCTCGGTGCATCGCCGGTAGACGGCAAAAACTACTCCGTGCCGGTCAACGGCTACTGGGAAGGCTTGTTTGTCAATAAAAAGGTACTTGCCGATTGTGGCCTTGAAGTACCCACCGCCGCCACCACATGGGACGAATTTATGGAAATGTGCAAAACCATCGCGGCAAAAGGCTATTCTCCGATTGCCTGCAGCTTGCAGGAAGTGCCGCATTACTGGTTTGAATACACCGTTTTCAACGAAGGCAATTTGAAAAACCACACCGCCGTTCCGGCCGCCTCCACCGATGAAGCCGGCATGAAATGGGCAAAAGGCTTAAACACCATCAAAACCATGTACGAAGCAAACTGTTTTCCGGTCAACACCTTGACGGCGGGCGACGCCGACACGTTCCAACTCATGGCCGACAACAAAGCGGCATTTGCCATCGATGGTTCGTGGAAACTCGGCTGGTTTGCCGATAACGCGGCAGACATCAACGACTTTACAGTCACCTATGTGCCCGGCAAAGCCGAACGCAAAACAACCGACCTCGTCGGCGGCCTGTCCATGGGCTATTACATCACACGCAAAGCATGGGATGACCCCGAAAAACGTGAAGCAGCCGTCAAGTTTGTGCAGGCGATGACCACCGATGAAGTGGTGAACACCTTCGGCGCAACCGCCATCACCGCACTGAAAAACGGCACCATTGCACCCGCAGACGCAAACGTGCTTGTCAGCGACGCACTCGCGCTCACCAAAGGCGCCACCGGCATTGCCGCCGCTGCAGAAGATGGCCTAAACAGCGAAGCACGCGCAGCGCTCTTTGCCGATGTAAAGAACGTTGCCACAGGCAAAACAACGGCAGAAGCCGCCATTGACGCCTGCCTCGCAGTCAAATAAAATCCTTCGTTCCTGTTTTTCGCTCCCTGACGAACGGCCGGCAAGTCTTTCGGCTTGTCGGCCATTTTCAACCCTTTTTAAACTATGAAAGAGGCGTCGACATGAATCATTCCGCCATTTATAAAAAGAAAACCCCGCTGTTCGCGTTTCTTGTGCCTGCGTTTGCATTTATGGCGGTGTTTCTTTACTATCCGTTCGTCATGAACATCATCAACAGCGCCAACCAAATCAGCGGCCTCGGCACTGCCAGTGAGGGATTGAACACCCCGTGGTATGCAAACCTCACCAAATTGTTCACCGATACCAAAATGCGCACAGCCTTTGGCAACACATTGCTCATGATGGTTTTGACCGTGTTTATCCAAGTGGGCATCGCGCTTTTGCTTGCTCTTTTGGTCGACAATATCAAACGCGGTTCAGGCTTTTTCCGCACAGTCTACTTTTTCCCAATTGTCATCAGCGCCACGGCGCTCGGCCTTTTATTCAACTTGATTTTCATGTACAACGGCGGTATGCTCAATCAGCTTTTGATGAATCTCGGTTGGATTACCGATTTCATCGACTGGAAAGACGAGGCGCATTATCTCGGCACCATGCTCACGCCGGTGATGTGGCAATATGTCGGCTTTTACTTTGTGATTATCGTGACCGGCCTCAACAATATCTCGCCGGAACTGTACGAAGCTGCGTCGATTGACGGCGCAAACGGCTTCAAGCGCGTGCGCTTTGTCACGCTGCCCTTGCTGCACAACACCCTTTGCACCTGCTTGACGCTCGCCATCACGGGCGCACTCAAAGTGTTCGATTTGCCGTGGGTGATGATGGGGCAGGGCATGCCGCTCGACAAAAGTTGGCTGCTCGGCACGTATATGTATCACCAAACGTTCAACGTCGGCGACGTGGATTACGGCTCAACGCTCGCGGTGTTCATCGTGGTGCTCGGTGTTGCCATCAGCCAGATTGCAAACGCAATCTTCAAAGAGAAAGATTATTAAGGAGGCGGCATGATGTCCGGAAAATTAAAACGCAACCTCGGCCAAACGCTGATTTATCTGGTGTTATCCGCCTGGGCACTCACCACGATTTATCCGTTTTTCTGGGTGCTCATCAACTCATTCAAAGACAAAAAATTCATTCGCAGCGATACTTTTTCCATCCCGACCGGCGAGCAGTTTACGCTCGACAACTACGTCACGGCATTTGAGCGCGTCGACATTCTCAGCGCCTATCGCACAAGCCTTGTCATCAGCATTGTGGTCACCGTTTCGGTGGTTTTACTGGCCGGCCTTGCCGCGTATGGCATGGCACGCTACCAGTTCCGCGGCCGCCGCGCACTGCAATCGCTGATTATCGCCAGCATGATGTTCCCCGTGTTTTCCACGATTATCCCTGTGTTTCGCATGATGCATTCTTGGGGCATCGTCCAGTTTGACAGCCTGCCGCTGTCGTGGCTCAGCACGGCGCTGCCGCAAATTGCGGGCAACTTATCCTTTGCGATTGTCGTGCTGATGGGTTTTATTCGCAGCATTCCGATTGACCTTGAAGAAGCCGCTTACCTCGAGGGCTACAACGTATTTCAAATTTTCTTCAAGATTATTTTGCCGCTTGCAAAACCGAGCTTTGCCACGGTTTCCATCTTTACATTTTTGTGGAGTTACAACGATTTATTTACGCAAATGTTCTTTTTACGCAACAAACGCACCTACAGTATCACGCGCTTGCTCAACGAAATTTCAAGCCAAGCCGGCACAAACTATGGCCTCATGGTTGCCGCCGTTGTACTGGTGGTGTTGCCGGTGCTCGTCGTTTACGTCTGCCTGCAAAAAAATATCATCAAAGGCATGACGGTAGGTGCCGTCAAAGGCTAAACATGAAAAAACAGCGCTGTTTTGTAGAGCAGCGCTGTTTTTTCGTCTGAAAATATGATATACTGAAAAAAACAGTACACGGGAGGTTCTTATGCACACTGTAATGGTCGTCGATGATGAAGATGTGATTGTAACCGGCCTTGTTCGCACGATGCCATGGCAAAAATACGATTGCGAAGTCATCGCCACCGCCTCAAACGGCATTGCGGCGATGGATTTGATTCGCGCCAAACAGCCGGAGATTCTGTTCACGGATATCTGTATGCCGGGCGCGGACGGCCTTGCGGTGATTGCCGCCGTGCGCAGCGAATTTCCCGCGATGCAGGTGACGATTTTAAGCGGATATCCCAATTTTGAATATGCGCAGCGTGCCATCGGCCTCGGCGTTGTGCGTTACATTTTAAAGCCCAGCAAATTTGCCGAGCTTGAAAGTGCGCTTGCCGTCATGACGGAAAATTTGGGCGGAGAACTTGCCGCCGAGCCGGCTGCTGAGGAAGCGTCCGGCACCGAAAAAGCGCAGAATTTCATCATTCAAAATGCCATTGCCTATCTTGAAACACATTACGACGAAAAACTGACGCTCAGCGACGTGGCTGAGCACGTATATGTCAGCCAGTGGCATTTGTCGAAGCTGATTGCCCATCATACCGACCAAAGCTTTTCCGATTTACTCGGTGGCATTCGCATTGAAAAGGCCAAAGAATTGCTTGCCGACCCCGCGCTGAAAATATGGGAAATCAGCGAAAAAACCGGTTTTGCCGACGTCACCCATTTTTCGCGCATTTTTAAAAAACTCACCGGCATGAGCGCCAACGAATACCGCAACTCCGGCGCGGTGCATCCATAAGAGAAGCCTTTTTAAAACTTTACATTTGTGCACATTCAAGCGCAATACGGCTGAAATTCCAAAGTCTTTGCGGTTGATATTGCACAGAGCTGTTGTCTTTCAAAATCATTTCAAGGCGCAGTTGGTTCACTTTGGCTGCGTTGATGGTGTGCAAAAGGTCTTTGCGCACGGCATCGTCGTCCATCACGCCCGCGCCGACAAGCGCCGGATTCGGCTTGTTTGACAGAATATATTTTTTCGGCAAACATGCCGCAAAATGGTCGACATCGCTCCATGGACTGCACGAAATTTTGCGAATATGCGGCATTTGCTCGATGATATCCAGTCGGTCATCAAGCCTTTCGCAGCATCCGTAATAAATATCGCCAAATGGTTCAAACAGACGCTGCATGTAGGGCACTTCAAATTCCTGCGTCACGGCGGGCGCTACCGAGGTAAAAAGCTGCGCCATGCCAAATGCCCATGCGTTTTGCGAGATGCCCGGCCGATTCCACATCGGGTCGTCAAACGGTTTTGCCATGATACTTGAGCAGTGGCAACTGCCGCTTGTGACGTCAAAAAGTTGCTCCTCGTTTCCTTGCGCAATCAAACGCAGCGTCGCCGTCGTCAATTTTTCCATGATGGCATGTAAAAGTTCCGGCTCGTCTGCAAATAAATAATAACATTCTTCCACGCCCACCCATTGGCTGACGGTGTCCCACAGGCCAAGATGCAGCGAGATGCCCTGCCAGCGCACCGGTAAAATGCCGCTGAAAATTTCATCGGCAAATGCCTGTATTTCGCTTTCTTTTGCACGATCTGCACGCAAATCGGTATATTTTATTTTGTCAACATCTTGTATGCTTTCAAATTGATTGATGTATTCATGCGAAACAACATCGCTTGCCGCATCCGCCGACGAGGTGCTTTCTTTCGTGGCAATGCCAAACATACGATAGTTTTCGTCTTGCAGCACATGCGGCAGCAGCAAATACGGCGGCAGCACCATATCAGCCGGCATATGTTCAAATTGATAAATTTTGCGGCGCAAATTTTGCTCAATTTGCCGCCAATACGGGTCTTGAATTTGGCAGATTAAACTGCCGTCCACATCCATTTCGTGCCAAGGAATTTGATCAATCAACACCATCGGACGCTCGATGTGCCCTGTGTTGTGTGCAATCCACAGTTTTTGTGTGCTTTGCTGCTGCGCTGAAACGGCGTGCGTCATATACTGCTGTGCAAGCGTGCGCAAAATGTCTTTCTCGTGCGGCAATAAAATCATCAAAAACACCTCTTTCCACAGCATTATAATACAAAACGCGCAGCTTTGAAAGGGATAAATATATTTTTATAAAATGCATTTACAATGAAAGACAAAAGTGCTATATTTTGAATGATTTATATGTGCACTTCAACAGGAAACAGAACAGCAGCATGACACAGAGGAACATCAAATGAAAAAATGGATGATTGTTGCAGGAGCTTTGCTTTGCGCAACCGTTTTTTATGCATGTGCCAACAAAAACAGCGCCACACACATGGCGGCAAGCACACAGGAGAGAGAAATGAAAACAGGAGAAGGCTTCGACGGCACTTATCGAAAAAAAGAGGACACAGAGGTGATTTATCTCGCGGGCGGCTGTTTTTGGGGCATGGAAAAATTGGCACAGGCACTGCCGGGCGTTGTGGATGCCGTCAGCGGCTACGCAAACGGCACAGGCGAAACACAGCCGACGTATGAGCTCGTGTGCAAGGGCGGCACGGGTTTTAAAGAAACCGTGCGCGTGGTGTATAATCCGGCGCAAATTCGTCTTGCACAGATTTTACAAGCTTATTTTCTTGTGATTGACCCATCCGTGTACGACCGGCAGGGCAACGACAGCGGCACGCAGTATCAAACGGGCGTTTATTACAGCGACGCCGCAAGCGAGGAAACGGTGGAGCGCATCTTTGCAACAGAAATGAAAAAGCACGAAACGTTCGCCGTTGAGCACGGCCCGCTCGTCAATTTTTATGACGCAGAGGCCTATCATCAAGATTATCTCGAAAAAAATCCGAACGGCTATTGTCATATTCCCGCGCACGAAATCGACGATGTCGTCGCGCTGATTGCGGCCGAAAATGCATATCAAAAGCCGTCGCAAGACGCGCTCAAGCAAACGTTGACACCGGAACAATACGATGTGACGCAAAATGCCGCCACAGAACGCCCTTTTACCGGCGCGGATTGGGACAATCATGAACAAGGCATTTATGTGGACATCACCACAGGACAGCCGCTGTTTCAATCGTCCGACAAATACGACAGTAGCTGCGGATGGCCGAGTTTCACAGCACCCATCAGCGATGATGCTGTGCAGTACAATAAAGACAATTCGCACGGCATGACACGCACCGAAGTGAAAAGCACCATTGGCGACGCGCATTTGGGGCATGTTTTTGAACAGGATGCCGAATCGCCCACCGGCACGCGGTACTGCATCAACAGCGCATCGCTCAAATTCATTCCGAAATCAGAACTGAAAGCGCAAGGCTATGGCGCATACGAAATTTTATTCGACAAACCATAATGCAAACAGCGCGGATTGTAATTTTTTACAATCCGCGCTTTTAAATTGACATTATTTCTTCGATTTTTCAAGAAATTCTGCAATCTCTTTTTTATACAAATATTTGTCGATGGCCGTCACCATTTCTTCCGGCATCTTGCGTACAATGGGGAATGCCGCCGCATTGATGAGCGTGTCGGCATAATCCAAAACATGCGTCATGGTTTTTTGCAGTGCATCGGCCGATAAATAAGTAATCACATCATGGCGGCAGTGAATAAATGACGCACCCTCTGCGCCGTCGCGGCAAAAGTTGATGGCCGGTACGCCAAGATCCGCAAAGGGAATCGAATCGCTTGAATACGTATCCTGCGATACCGTGACGGTGTAGCCTTTGGTTTTCATGAAATAATCGGTGTAGTTGACGAGCGCCGTTTCACCGGTCACTTTGGCAACTTCATAGCCGAGCACAGGCCCTGCCACGTCAACGTTTATCATAAAGCGGGTGCGTTTTACTTCGTCCGCATGTGCTTTTACGTAGGCAAAGCTGCCGCAAAGTCCCACTTCTTCCGAGCCATACCAGCAAAACTGCACCGTGCGCAGTGGCGGATTTTTCGCAAAATGGCGCAGCAGTTCCATATTGATTACGCTGCCCGCACCGTTGTCGTACACACCGGTTGAAAAGGGAACAGAATCAAAATGCGCACCGAAACTGATGATTTCATCGGGATATTTTGTGCCCGAAATTGTGGCAATCACGTTGTGCGACGTGCGCGTAACAGGTGCATTTTGCAGCGTCAAACGCACTTTTTCAGCCTTTTTGGACACCATTTCAAACGCGTCAGCAACGGCAATGTTTGCACCCGGCAAAACGCCAAACGTGCGCAGTTTATCACGCAGACCGCGTGTGAACAAATCGGCCTCGCCCTCTTTGTCGAGCAGCGAGCCGCTCATCGTGATGAAACCGGCCACGCCCGCGTCACAAAGTTTTTGATAGGGAACAAGGCGCAAATAGCCGTTCATCAGTACAATTTTGCCTTTTGCGGCGGCAAGGTCTGCGTCCGACAAATTTTCGGCATAATAAAAATCGGCAACAAGCCCCTCTGCCGGCGTGTTTTTCGCAAATTTATAGGCGGTCACTTCGTATGTTTTTTCATACGGCGCAAGCACCGTGAGCGACGCGGCGGCAATGTCGGCATCCTCCACGTCAAATGGCTCTATCACGGCAGCAACGCCGCAACTTTCGGCCTCTGCCTTTAAAATCTCGGCTGTTTTTAATTCTTCCGGCGACCCGCTTGTGCGGATATACCCGATTTTTTGCAAGAGCGAAAATGCTCTTTTGCCATCTGGAATCATCTTCGTTGCCTCTTTTCTTATTTTTGCTGCGATTGACGGCGGTCAAACTGCGGTTTTTTCTTTTTCTTTTTGACGCTGAACCCAAAATCACCGATTTTTTTGCCGAGCGCAAAATATTCGCCGTGCGCATAGGCACAAAGGCCGGCTTTGGCAAGACAAAGTTTGCCGGCGGCGTTGACAATGTCGTTTGCCACGTTGACGGCCAAAATGTCGGCGATGAACATGGTGTGTGTGCCCAGTGCAACGGTTTCCGTCACGCGGCACTCAATGCTCACAGGACTTTCGCCCACCATCGGGCATTTGACGGCACTTGCTTGTTGCAAAGTCAGCTTCGCTTTTTCAAATTTATTTTCGTCGCGGCCGCTTTTCACACCGCAATAATCGACGGCATTCACGAGCGCAGACGTCGGCAAATTCAGCACAAATTCGCCGCTTTCTTTGATGATGTCGTGGCTATATCGCTCCGGCCGCACCGAGATATAGGTTTTCGGCGGCTGCGAATTTAAAATGCCGGTCCATGCGACCGTCAGCACGTTCGGCGCGTCCATCGTGCCGCAGCTCACAAGCACGGGCGGCACAGGGGCGAGTAAGGCAGAGCCTTTCCAAGTGGTTTTTTCCATAAATTACTCCTTATTGGGTGATGCATCATCGGTGGTTTCGCTGATGATAAACCGCGGACGTGCTTTCGTTTCGTTGTAAATTTTGCCGATATATTCGCCAATCACGCCAAGGCAAAGCAGTTGCACGCCGCCCATGAAGAAAATGGCGCAAATCATGCTGCTCCAGCCCGACACCGTCACGCCAAACAGCTTTGTGAACAGCGTCCACAAAATGGCAAGCAAGCTGATGAACGAGATGCAAAAACCGAGCGAGGTAATGAGCCGAATGGGTTTAATCGACAGGCTTGTGATGCCGTCAAAGGCAAAGGCGAGCATTTTGCTCAGCGGATAATGGCTTTCGCCGGCAAGCCGGTCGGCACGCTCATAATACACGCTTGAAAAGCGGTATCCCACAAGCGGCACCAGTCCGCGCAAAAATAAATTGACCTCTTTGAACTGTGCCAAACCCTCGAGCGCGCGGCGCGACAGCAAACGGTAATCGGCGTGGTTGAACACCACATCGGCGCCAAGCAATTTCATCACCTTATAAAAACCCTCGGCGGTGGTGCGCTTAAACCATGTGTCGGTGGCGCGTTTGGAGCGCACACCGTACACCACATCGATGCCGTTTGCATATTCGTCCACCATCGCGTCCATGGCGTTGATGTCGTCTTGTCCGTCGCAGTCGATGCTGATGGTGATGTCGGCAAGGTCTTTTGCAGTCATCAAACCCGCCAAAAGCGCGTTTTGATGGCCGCGATTGCGCGACAAACACACGCCTTTGTAGTGTACGTCTTTGTCGGCAAGGGCGCAGATGATATTCCATGTGTTGTCTTTGGAGCCGTCGTTCACAAACAAAACGCGGCTGTCGTCGCTGATTTTACCGGCGGCGGCAAGCGTTTTTATTTTGTCTAAAAACAGGCTGCACGTCACAGGGAGCACTTCCTGTTCGTTGTAGCAGGGAATCACAATATATAAAATAGGACGCTGTACTGTCATGAAAAAACTCCTTTAGCGTCGGCTTTCGCCGTCAAATACGATGGCAACCGCGTTTGGCCCTGTGTTGGTGGCAATGGCGGCGCCCAGTAAAAAAATGTTCTCAGGCGCCGTGCCAAATTCTTTTTTGCACAGCTTCGCAAGCATTTTGCCGTTTTCCATGTCGGTGGTGCCCACTTGATATTTGCTGCCGGCATGCATGCGTTTTTTGGCATAGGCCACAAGCGCGGGCATCACATTGGCGTCTCCACGCACTTTGGACACCGTGGCCGTCACGCCGTCAATCATCGAGATAATCGGGCGCAGACCGAGCAATTCGCCGGCAAAAGCGGCGGCGGCGGAAACGCGCCCGCTTTTTTTGACAAATTTCAGCGTGAACACCGACAACGCAACTTCAATGCAGGCAAACCGCGCCTCCAAATAGGCAAGAACATCGGCCACTTCCGCGCCGTTTTGCAGTTTGCGGGCGGCGTTGCACACCTCGTTGCCATAGGCCATCGAATAGGTGTGGCTGTCCACCAGATGAATGCGCATATTGCTGTTCGGAAATTCTTCTTTAAAATCAGAAATTGCCATGGTGGCGGCGTTAAACGTGCCGGACGCCCCCGCATTGATGCCAATGTAAATCACATCGGTGCAGCCGGCGGCCTCATATTTGGCATATTGCTCGGCAAAGCGCATCATCGTGATTTGCGCCGTAGAGGGAATGCCCGTGCATTTTGAGAGAATTTCATAGTATTCTTCCGGCGTAAAATCCTCGCGTTCCACATAGCCTTTGCCGTCGACGGTAATCAAAAACGGCAGAATATCAATTTTGTACTTTTGTTGCAGTGCCGGTGTCAGGTCACAGGCGGAATCGGTCAAAATTGCAGTTTTGCTCATTTGTTTACTCCCATTCATAATTTCTGAGGTGCCCTTCCTCGAGCAATCCCTCAAAATTGTGTTGCCGCAAAGCTTCATATACGGCGATTGCCACCGTGTTGGATAAGTTCAGGCTGCGCGAATCTGCTTGCATGGGAAGCCGCACGCAGCTTTTGGGATTGTCGTGTAAAAGCGCCTCCGGCAAGCCGGCATCCTCGCGCCCAAACACAAGATATGCGTCGTTTGGATAGGCGATGTCACTGTATCTGTGTTGTGCTTTCGTGGTAAAATAATAAAAAGCACCTGTATTTTTGGCGAAAAAATCGGCGATATTATCATAGTAGGTGATGTCAAGCATATGCCAATAATCAAGTCCGGCACGTTTGAGCTTTTTGTCATCCACTGTAAAACCCATCGGCTTTACAATGTGCAGCCGTGCACCGGTTGCGGCGCAAGTTCGGGCAATATTGCCGGTGTTTTGCGGAATTTGCGGCTCGATTAAAACGATGTTCAATGCTGTCACTGTAAGGCCTCCTTGGGTAGTAATTTATAGAGCAGCGGTTCAAACAGCACGCCGTAGCGCGGGTCGGCCTTGGCCTCTAATGTGGCGGCGGCGGCGCTTTGGATAAAATTGGCAGCAAGACGAATGGATACCATCGCACTGCCGTTGCGCAAAAGGCCGCCTGTTAAAATGCTGGCAAAAATGTCGCCGGTGCCCGGATATTTTTGCGGCACAGGCTCATACGACAAAAAGCGCGGTGCACCGTTCGGCCAAAAACAAGCGTTGCCGTGTTTGCCGTCCACAAGGCGCACGCCGGTAATCACAATCAAATGTGCCGCCGGATAGCGCCGCTGCAGCGTGACAAGCCGCACTTCAAGCTCTTCATTCGTCATGGGCGCATCGTTTGGCGCAAGGCCGCACAGCACGGCGCTCTCGGTCACGTTTGGTGTAATGGCATCTGCCTTGGCGCACAGCGCGTCAATCGCGCGGCAATATTCAGGTGTAACGGTGGCATACAGTGCGCCGCCGTCGGCCATCACAGGGTCCACCACTTTGAGTGCGTCCGGGTTTTTCAAAAAGCATTGTGCCACAAAGTTTACCTGTGAGGCGCTTGCGAGATAGCCGCTGTATACGGCGTCAAATGTAAGCTCGAGCGCGGTGTAATGCGCAAACGCGTCTTTTAAAAAAGCGCTTTCGTCGCGCATGGCCGGTGTGCCAAGTCCGCCAAAATGGGTGGAGAGCAGTGCCGTTGGCAACATGCAGGCCTGTATGCCCATCGCGGAAATAATCGGCGCGGCGACAGCAAGGCTCGCGCGGCCGACGCAGGATAAATCTTGAATGCAAAGTATTTTTTTCACGCGGCTCAAAATCGCCACCTCCAAATAAAATTTAGTACCCCTTATAGTATAACGCATAAAAGGAAAAATTTACACCCCGAATGAGCAACTTTTTTTTGGAAATGATAAAGGAATGCGAAAGATTCTTCGCAGCAAGCACAAAAAGGAGGTTTTAGCATGGACAAACGTACCGAAAGCATGGCAAAAGGAGCGGCGATGGGTTTGATGGCCGGCGCAGCCGTTGCGGCCGTGGGCGGCTATGTGGCGCAAAAGCATCCAAAAGAAGTGAAACGCGCCGTCAAAAAGGCCACCCAAACGGCAGAAAAAGCAATGATGAATCTCGACAGAATGCTGCAAAGCCACTAGAAAAGCAAAACCCCTCGACAAATGCCGAGGGGTTTGTTTTGTGCAATTTAATCAATAATGCGCACGCGCAGCACATTGGGCAGCGCCTGCAATTGTGCCGCCACGCTTTGCGGCACGGCATCGGACGTGTCAAGCAAAGTATAGGCATAATCTTTTTTGGATTTATTGACCATATTTTCGATGTTGACCTGTGCTTTGCTGGCGGCGTCGGTGATGCCGGCCAAAATGCCGGGCACGTTTTTATGCGCCACGCAGATGCGGCTTTTTCCGCTGCGCGGCATCGACACCGTCGGATAGTTGACGCTGCACGCAATCGTGCCGTTTTTCAGATAATCGCCAAGCTCTTTGGTCGCCATCACGGCACAGTTGTCCTCGCTTTCGGGCGTGGACGCACCCAGATGCGGAATGCACACGCAACCTTTGACGCAAAGCATATCGTCCGTCGGAAAATCGACCACATAGGCGGCCACTTGCCCACTTGCAAGTGCATCTTTCATGGCAGCGCTGTCGACGAGCTCCGCGCGTGCAAAGTTCAAAATACGCACGCCGTGCGACATTTGCGCCAAGGTTTCGGCATTCAAAAAGCCTTTGGTTTCGCTTGTGGCCGGCACGTGCACGGTCACGTAGTCACACTGCGCCAAAAGTTCCGCAAGCTGTGTGCAGTGGTGGACATTGCGCGATAAATTCCACGCTGCATCAATGGAAAGATACGGGTCATAGCCGTATACCTCCATGCCGAGATGCGTCGCCATATTGGCCACTTTCACGCCGATTGCCCCAAGCCCGACCACACCGAGCTTTTTGCCGAGCAGCTCCGGCCCCGCAAACTGCCCCTTGCCTTTTTCGACAAGTTTCGGCACGTCCGCGCCTTTGTCTTTGAGTGTTTTTGCCCATTCTGCGGCAGAAACAACATCGCGACTCGCGAGCACAAGGCCGCCCAAAACAAGTTCTTTCACAGCGTTTGCGTTTGCGCCCGGCGTGTTGAATACCACAATGCCGGCCTCACTGCAAACGTCTACCGGAATATTATTGGTGCCTGCGCCCGCACGCGCAATGGCAAGCAAGCTGTCGGGCAGCGGCATATCATGCAGCGACGCGCTGCGCACCAAAATGCCCTCCGGCGCATCGCTTTTGTCGATGGCAAATTCTGTTTCAGACAGGCAAACAAGGCCTTTCTGCGAGATGCTGTTGAGTGTTTTAATTTGATACATCGGTGTTTCCTCCTTATGCGTTTGCGGCGGCAAACTGCTTCATAAAATCGACCAGTTTGGCAACACCCTCGTTTGGCATCGCGTTGTAAATCGATGCACGCATGCCGCCGACACTGCGGTGTCCTTTGAGGTTCACAAAGCCTGCGGCGGCAGCTTCCGCACAGAATTTTTTGTCAAGCGCTTCGTTTGGCGAAGTGAACGTCACGTTCATGATGCTGCGATCAGGCGGGTTGACCGGATTCTTATAAAAGCCGCTCGCGTCAATATAATCGTATAAAAGTGCCGCTTTTGCATTGTTGATGGTTTCCATCTTCGCAAGACCGCCCACGTCGTTTTCAATCCATTTCAAAACAAGCCCCATCATATAAATGGTGTAGCACGGCGGCGTGTTGTACATACTTTCCGCGTCAATCAGCGTTTTGTAATTGAGCATCGACGGTGTATTTTCCGGCGCATTGCCGAGCAAATCTTCACGCACAATCGCCACGGCCATGCCGGCCGGCGCCACGTTTTTCTGCACGCCAAAATAAATGAGGCCATATTTGGAAACGTCTGTCGGGCGGCTCAAAATGCAGCTGCTCATGTCGGCCACAAGCGGAATATTTGCCGCCTGCGGCAGCGTTGTAAAGCGCGTGCCATAAATGGTGTTGTTTTCGCAAATATGAACATAGCTTGCATTTTCGCTGTATTTCAACGTGGCAACGTCCGGAATTTGTGTAAAGTTGTTTTCCTTGCCGGAAGCGATGATATGTACGGTGCCGAATTTTTCGGCTTCTTTGGCGGCCTTGCCCGAAAACTGGCCGGTCACGAGATAATCGGCTTCGCCGGTTGTCATTAAATTCATCGGCACCATGTCGAATTGTGTCGAAGCGCCGCCCTGAATAAAGCCTACTTTATAATTGTCGGGAATGTCGAGCACGCGGCGCAGCGCGGCCTCGGTTTCCTTGATAATGGCATCATAAACCGCGCTGCGGTGGCTCATTTCCATCACGGACTGGCCGGAGGAACCGTACGAGAGCATTTCTGCCTGTGCAGTTTGTAAAACGGATAGCGGTAACATGGATGGGCCGGCGCTGAAGTTGTAAACACGTTCCATGGTAATTCCTCCAAAAATTAATTTGCTTTATTGTGATAAAGTACATGAAACTATTATAGAACTTCTGGCTTGATTGTCAAGGCTTAAAGTGTACATTTGTACGCAGTAGAAAAGCGCTTTTTGCACGAATCCGCCAAAATAAGGCTTTTTTGTACGCGCAGCAAAAACACTTGCGCTGCGCGGCCGTTTGCGGTAAGATAAACAAAAGGAGATGATGAGGCTGATTGCGTGGATTGTGATTCTCGGCGGTGTCGATTTAATCGGCCGCGTCATTGCGCTGATGCATTTGATGCACCACAGCGCCGTGCGCACGTTCAAATATCAAACATGGGTGTTGCTATGTGCTTTTTTGAATTTCGCATGGGTGTTTTATTGGATTTTTGCATTTGAAAAAAATAAAAATTGAAAAGAGGATTTTTCATGCCTTATACAGCAAATGAAGCGCGTTATGAAACCATGCAGTATGCCCAAAGCGGGCGCAGCGGGCTGAAACTGCCGCGTGTGTCGCTTGGCCTTTGGCACAATT
>JAVXRV010000010.1:0-27171 GCA_036643515.1 Ruthenibacterium sp. | reverse complement strand
CACACGGTGTTCTGGGTGAGGTCATGCGCAACGTTGGTGAAGATGGTGTTTTTCTTGGCGCTCATCAACGCATTGTAGTTTGATTTTTCGTTGGTGCCCGGTGCTACGCCGAAGAAGCCGGCTTCGGGGTTGATGGCATACAAACGGCCATCGTCGCCAATGTGCATCCATGCAATGTCATCGCCGACTGTCCATACTTTGTAGCCTTGTTTTTTCAAATATTCGGGCGGAATCAACATGGCAAGGTTTGTTTTGCCACAGGCAGACGGGAACGCGGCGGTGATATACTGCACGTTGCCGTCCGGAGATTCAATGCCGAGAATGAGCATATGCTCGGCCATCCAGCCTTCTTTGTAGCCTTGATACGACGCAATGCGCAGTGCAAAGCATTTTTTGCCGAGCAATACGTTGCCGCCGTAAGCGGAGTTGATAGACCAGATTGCATTTTCTTCGGGGAAATGCACGATATAGCGATTTTCTTCGTCAACCTGTGCTTTGGAATGCATACCGCGCACAAAGTCGTTGGAGGTTTCGCCAAGCTGGTCAAGAGCGGCTTGACCCATGCGGGTCATGATGTCCATGTTGAGCACAACATAGATGGAGTCGGTTACTTCGACGCCCACTTTGGAGAACGGGCTGCCCAGAGGGCCCATGCAGTACGGAATGACATACATGGTGCGGCCGGCCATGACGCCGTCATACAGCGGCAGCAATTTGGCTTTCATCTCGCTTGTTTCCATCCAGTTGTTGATGGGGGCGGCGTCTGCCTTGTTTTTGGTGCAAATATACGTGCGGCCTTCCACGCGGGCTACATCGTTTTTCTTGGTGCGGTGCAGCAGGCAGCCGGGCAATTCTTTTTGGTTGAGTTCTTCCATCTCACCGGTCGAAAGAGCCTCATCGCGCAATGCTTTGAGCTGATCTTCGCCCTCGGTGATCCATACCACATTTTGCGGTTTTAAAAGTGTTGTTACTTCGTCAATCCATGCCAGAACGTTCTTGTTTGTCGTCATATCCATTCACCTGTCCCTTTCATGCGCAAAATTCTTTGCGATTTGGTTTTATTATACCTCTTTGTTAAAAAAAGCACAAGCTAAAATCTTACAAAACACACAAAAAGACAAATCTTTTACACCGTATTCACAATTGTGCATTTTGCGCAGCGCCGGTATTTGTGAGGAGGTTGTTGCAGATATCCGCAACGCCCCCAAAAAAAGCAAGGCGCTGTTGCAGATGTGTTATACATCTGCAACAGCGCCTTTTTGATTTTATTCATATCGCAGCGCGTCGACGGGGTCTAGTTTGGCCGCTTTGTTGGCGGGATAATAGCCAAAAAACACGCCGATACACATGGAAAAACTGACGGCGATTGCGATGATTTCCGGCGAGGGGGCGGCCGCATAGCCGAGTAGCTTTGCGCCAAACGAGCCAAGCGCCATGCCGAGAAAAATGCCGATTACACCGCCAATGAGGCAAATAATAATCGATTCCACGATAAATTGCAGCCGAATGCTGCCGTTGGTGGCGCCGAGTGCTTTGCGCGTGCCAATTTCACGCGTGCGCTCTGTGATGGACACGAGCATGATATTCATGACACCGATGCCGCCCACGAGCAGCGAAATGCCCGCGATGACCGCGATGCCGAGCGACACCGTGCCCATCATATCCGTCATGGCTTTCAGCATACTTTCCATGCTGCCGGCGGTGACGGTGTAGGAATTGTTGCGCGTATAAAATCCGGCGAAAAATTGTTTTGTTTCTTCCACAAAGTCGCTTGCGCCCTCTGGTGCGGTGTTGCCCACCACCGTAAAACTTGCATAGCCCGCATCGGCGGCGGCAATGCGCTTGCCGGTTTTGAGCGGCATATACAGGTCGGTTGTCGGTGTATCGCCGGTGAGGTTCATCATCATGCCGTTGTCCTCATAATGATACACACCCACGATATAAAAGGTGTAAATTTTATTGTTGAACGTCATGTTGAACGACTGGCCGATGGGGTCTTGCACATTGGGAAATAATTTTTTGCAAAAAGTATCGCTGACCACCGCAACCGGCTTCAACTTATCGCTGTCGGCCTCCGTCACAAACCGTCCGTTTGTAATGGTGATGTCTTGCACTTTTTGCGTTTCGGAATTGACACCCGACACATACACCGGCGCCGTTTTTTGATTGACCGTCACTTTGCTTTCGCCCACGTTTTGTGTGAGGCCGACCGCATAAACGGAATCTGTATATTTTTCGCGATACTGCGCAATCATGTCGTCTGTGATGAGGTCATCGGCCTTATATTTGGTAGGGCGAAACATCAGCGTATAGCCGCCCTCAGTGTAGTCGGTCTCCTGCTTTTGCGTCAAGCCGACATTGATATTGCTAGCGCCCATGCTTTGCATATTACTGGTGAGCGAACTTGTGAGCGAGTTGCCCACGGTCACAATCGCAATCACCGAACCAATGCCGATGATGATGCCGAGCATTGTGAGCAGCGCGCGCATTTTATTGGCAAGCAAGCCGCTGACGGCCAGTGCCATATTTTCGAAAATCAGCATTTTTGCTGCACCCCATTTCCCTGCCGCACGTCTACAATGTAGCCGTCCTTGATGGTGATGATGCGTTCACATTCCTGCGCCAGTTCTTGGCTATGGGTAATCAGCACAATGGTTTTGCCCTGTTCTCTGTGCAGTTTGTGAAACAAATCCATCACAAGCCGCCCCGTCACGGAATCGAGCGCGCCGGTCGGCTCATCAGCCAAGATGATGGCGGGATCGTTTGCCATGCTGCGTGCGATGGCAATGCGCTGTTTTTGCCCGCCCGAAAGTTCGTTCGGCTTGTGGTCGGCACGGTCGCTCATCTCCACCATTTCCAATAATTCAAGCGCACGCGCGTTGCGTTTTGAGCCAAATACACCCGCATACATCATGGGCAATTCCACATTTTTGAGTGCGTTTGTGCGCGGCACAAGATTAAATGTTTGAAACACAAACCCGATTTTGTCGCAGCGAATATGGGAAAGCTCTTTGTCGGCAAGCGTTGCCACGTCCACGCCGTCGAGAAAATATGTGCCCTCGGTCGGGCGGTCAAGCGCGCCGATAATGTTCATCAGCGTCGATTTGCCCGAGCCGGACGCGCCCACAAGCGCGACAAATTCGCCTTTGCGCACCGTAAAATCAATGCCGTGCAACACTTCAAGTTCGCTTTCCATGCCGATGTAAAACCGTTTGACAATGCCTTTCATGTCAATGATGTTTTCGGTCGGCACTGCCTCCTGTTCCGGCTCCCGCACTGTTTTCATCAGCCCTGTCCCCCCGGTCATATGGCCGCTACCGGCGGCATGGCCATCACCGCTTCCTCGCCGCCCGCCATGGGTGCGTCAATGGACGTTTCATCGGCGCTGTTGCGAATTTCCATGCCGTCTGTCAGCGTATCGCCCGAAATTTCAATGTAATAATCGGTTTCCATGCCGGTTGTCACCTGCACCGGATGAAAGCCTGTGCCCTCTTTGACGTATACCACGCTGTTGCCGGCCTCGTCTTTGCCCACGGCATCATACGGCACGGCATAGACATTTTGTTTGCCGCCGATGATGATGTTCACCTTGGCGCTCATGCCGATTAAAAGGCCGGAATCTTTTTGTTTGACCGTGATTTCCGCGCCAAAACCGGATGCATCCTGCGATTTTGTGGCAGTTTGCGATACCTGCGTCACTGTGCCCGCAATTTTTTCGTTGCCGGTGGCGTCGCTTTTAATCGTGACACTCTGCCCGACTTTTACTTTTTTGATGTCGTATTCATCCACCGTGACGCTGATTTTCAGCTCATCGGTGTTTTGCACCACAAAGAGCGTGTTACTGGTGACGCCGCCCGCCACAGAGCCAACCGTCGCCGTGACGGACGTGATGGTGCCGCTTGTGGGCGCCGTGATGACGCAATCGTCCAGTTTTTCCTGCAAGGCATCCAGTTCATCGTTCTTTTTCGCCTTGTCGAGCTGGTCTTTTGCGCTGTCGGCGGCATCTTTTGCACGTTTATAAGTATCTTCAAGCGCGTTGAGCGTGCTGCGTTCTTTTTCATGCGCACCCTGCGCGGCGCTGTATTCTTTTTCAAGTGCATCAAAGCCGCACGTTGCTTTGGCGTCTGTCAATGTTTTTGCGGTGGTCGCGAGCGTCGCATTGGCGGCATCCAGCGTTGCCTGTGCCTGCAAGCGCAAATTGGTGTCGTTGTCGTAGCGGGTTTGATAATCGGCAAGCGCCGGATCGGCGTTTTGTTTGGCGATGTTCAGTGCGTTTTCGGATGCGTGGAATGCAGCATCCGCCACGTTATAGGCGTTGCCGCATGCCTGTTGATGGGCAAGCGCCGCGTCATATGTGCTTTGAAATGCACTGAATGAATTTTTTGCCGCTTGATATTTTGTTTCGAGCGCTTGATAAATGGCACGCGTCGATGCGGTGGCGCTTTCGTTGTCCACAGCTTTTCTTTGCGCGTCATCGCGGTCTAATACCGCTTTGTCGTACGCTTTTTGCGCCGTGGCAATGTTTTCGGCGAGCGCCTCGCGTGTTTTGGTCATTTCTTTGTCAAGTTCCGCTGTGTCGAGCGTGCAAAGCGTTTGCCCCGCCTCGACACGGTCGCCCTCTTTGACAAGAATTTCAGCCACTTTATAGTTGGCGGCCGAGGCGACGTTGGTGACGGAATCGCTGCGCACCGTGCCGGTGACGGACACTTCCTCCGTCAAATCGGATTTTGCGAGCGTTGTGGTGCGCTGAAAACTTTGCGCAGCGGCCGGCGCACTTTTTTTCATTTTTGTGCGCAGCAAAAAAACGCCGCCAAAAATCAGTGCAATCAGCAAAAGCACCGACACTATTTTTTTCCATTTGGGCATTCTGCGAAAAAATCCCTTGAAACGTCTACTCATGGGGAACCCCTTTCCTCTTTGAAAACTACACCATCAGTGTACTTGCAAAATGTGAACATCGCGTGAAAACACCGGTAATCTTTTCATAAAAAACACTACGATTTTCACCGTAGTGTTTTTTCAAACGTCCAAAATCCTAACGGTCAAAATGCATCACAAGTTCTGTGTTCCATGTGCCGCCCGCGGCAAGCGTGACCGCCGCCGGTTTTTCGTTCCATTCGCCGGTGGCATTTTCGGGGTCAGGCAGGCCGAACCACGGCTCTACACAAACAAACTGCACCGGCCCTTTTGCACTCCAAATCAAAACATACGGATACCCCGCAATGTCAAACGTCACGCGGCGGCCACTGCCGGCCTCTACCACGGAAAGCGTTTTGGACTGCAAGCCCTTAAAGCAGATGCTGTCGCCGTCAAACAAATGGTCAGTGATGGGAATGACGGTTTCGTTTTTGCAGTAAATTTCGGTTTTGCCGGTGACAAGCCCGCTTGTTTTGCCGGTTTCAATCATGGTCGGCGTTTCGGGCGTGTCAAACACAAACGAATAATCGGCAATCGTGTGCTGCGCATCAAACGGACAGTTGACGCCCGGATGATATCCCACGCCAAAATGCATGGGTTCATCGCCGTCGTTGAGCACCGAAATGGCATGATGCACCGCCGTGCCCACAAGACGGTAGGTGGTGATGAGTTTAAACGCGAACGGATATTTTTCCATCGTTAAGGCATTCGCCTCAAGACAAAGCGACAATTCCCCGTCGCTTTGTGCGTGCAGCGTATAGTCCATATCCCGCGCAAAACCATGTGCCCCGCCCTCATATGTCACACCCTTGTGGGTGAATTTTCCGTCTTTCAATCTGCCGCAATACGGAAACAGAATCGGCGCATGGCGATTCCACACTGCGGGGTCTGCCTGCCACAAAAGTTCCTCGCCTGTTTCCTTTTTGACGATGCTTGTCATCTCGGCGCCAAGAGAATTTACCGTAACACGCAAAGCGTCATTTTCTAAAAAATATTCCATAAAGGCCTCCCTAAAAAGCTCTGTTTGAATCACTTCTTTCAGTATAGTATAAAACGCGCGAAAAAGAAAGAGGAAGAACGCGTGTCAAAGCAATTTCTCTTGAATAATTTAAAGGAGAGGAGGGTTTACAATGTATAGAAACTGCAATTGCAATTGTCCCGTTTCAGGCACCGCCCATTTACAGGTGCGCACCTTTACCGCGGTGGACGCGCTGCCCGTCACCGGCGCTATGGTGCGCGTCTACGTGGAAGGTGCGGCAAATCCCACGTACGAGGGAACCACCGGCGAGGACGGCATCCTCGAAAATATGGATTTTCCCTGTCCGCCGCGCGCGCTTTCTTTGCGCGAGGGCAACACCATTCGCCCATACGCTCTCGCACGCGTCACGGTCGAGGCCGAAAACTATGAATTTGCCGAAATCATCGACGCACAGCTCTTTGACACCGAAACAACCCTTGCCGATTTTGCCCTGCTGCCGCGTGAAGAAGAAGGCCGCACGCGCGGTGTGTTTGCACCGCCCGATGCCGTGATTGAGCCGCCGCACACACTGTATGCAAACGACGGCGGCAGCGGCATTTCGCCCGTTGCCGTATGTCCTGTCGGGCGCGTGCTCACAGCACCCGTCATTCCGCAAAAAGTCACGGTGCATCTCGGCAAACCGGCTTCCAGTGCGCAAAACGTCACGGTGTCGTTCCGCGATTACATCAAAAATGTGGCCTCGTGCGAAGTGTACCCCACATGGCCGGAGCAGGCTTTGCGCGCCAACATTCATGCGCAAATCAGCCTTGCACTCAACCGCGTATACACGGAATGGTATAAGGGAAAAGGCTACAATTTCACCATCACAAACTCCACAAGTTACGATCAAGCCTATGTGCACGGACGCAGCATTTTTGAAGTGATGAGCCGCATCACCGACGATATTTTCAACACTTATGTGCAAAAAGGCAGTGGCGTTGAGCCGTATTACACCGAATATTGCGACGGCAAAACCGTCACTTGCAAAGGCATGAAGCAATGGGGCACCGTGACGCAGGCAAACGCGGGCAAAGACGCGCTGCAAATTTTGCGCTATTATTACGGCAACGACATCAACGTCATCCGCACAGACAACATCGCCGCCGTGCCCGAAAGCTATCCCGGCACGCCGCTGCGCCTCGGCTCTACCGGCACAAATGTGCGCATTTTGCAGCAACAACTCAACCGCATCTCCAAAAACTATCCGTTTTTTGGCACGTTGACCGTCAACGGCACATTTGACACCGCCACACAAAACGTCGTGAAAAAATTTCAAAAACAATTCAGTTTGGCGCAGGACGGTGTGGTGGGACGCAGCACATGGTATAAAATCAGCTCTATCTATGTCGCCGTGAAAAAATTGGCAGAGCTGACGAGCGAGGGCGAAAAACCGGACGGCAACCTTGTGGCGGGCGTCTATCCCGGCACAGCGCTCAAACTGGGCAGCCGTGGCGACAATGTGATGCAAATTCAGTTTTGGCTCGCACAGATTGCCGCCTTTACAAACGGCATCTCCGCGCCCGCACAGGACGGCATTTTCGGCCCCGACACAGAGAGCGCCGTCAAAGCATTTCAGCAAAAATACAATCTGGCAGTGGACGGTGTGGTCGGGCGCGACACATGGAACGAAATTTATAAGCGGTTCACCAGTCTTGAAAACGACATCGCACCGCCCAATGTCAACAATGTCGGCCAATATCCCGGCACGCCGCTGCGCCGTGGCTCTACCGGCAACAGCGTGAAACTCATGCAGTTTTATCTGCGCATTGTCGGCGAAAACAACAGTGCCGTTCCCGTGATTTCCGCCGATGGCAGCTTCGGCCCTGCCACAGAACGCGCCGTGCGTGCGTTTCAAAGTTTTTACGGGCTTGCCGTTGACGGCATCGTCGGGCGTGCCACGTGGAATAAAATTTATGAAGTTTACACCGGCATTCTCAACCATTTGCTTGCGCCGTCCGCACGGCCGGGCGTCTATCCCGGCACGCCGCTGCGCGTGGGTTCTACCGGACAAAGCGTGAAAGAAATGCAGTATTATCTCTATCTGCTCAGCGCCTATTACGCGTCCATTCCGCGCATCGCCTACGACGGCATTTTCGGTTCCGGCACAAAAGCCGCCGTCATCGCTTATCAAACGCTGTTCAAATTGTCGCCCGACGGCATCGTCGGCCCTGCCACATGGAACAGCATTTACGCACAGTTCAGCAAGCTGCGCCTCATTGACGGCCCTGTGCAGGCATTTTATGTCTTGGCCTACCCCGGCTATGTCATACAGCCGGGCATCAGCGGCGAAATGGTGCGTTTTGTACAATTTATGCTCGGATATATTGGTGCTTTTTACGAGGGCGTCACGCCCATTCCTGCCATATCGGGTGTTTTTGACACCGAAACCGGCCTGTCGATTGAAAGTTTTCAGCGCGAATTTGGCCTGCCCATCACCGGCACGGTCAATCAAACCACATGGGAGGTCATGCAGACGGTTTATCTGTCCATCGCGGCAGACACCGGCGAAACGGCAGCAGACGCCGGCACTTATCCCGGTTATGTGCTGCTGTTTGGCAGCGCCGGGCAAGCCGTGCGTGAATTGCAAACCTATATGAACGACATTGCCGCGCGGTTCTGCGTGTCGTATTTTGTGCCGAGCGACGGCATTTTCGGCACGTCCACCGAGGACGCCGTGAAACAGTTTCAAACAGGATTCGGTCTGCCGGTGACCGGCATTGTCGACGAAGCCACATGGGATGCCATTTACAATTATTCCCAAAGCTGACAAAAAAGCGAAAGCGCAGACCGTTTCGGTCTGCGCTTTTTTCGTGCTGTTAGACTGTCATCAAACAGTTTATGCGCCGAACGCGGCGGCAACCTGTTTTAATTTTTCGCGAATCGGCAAATCGTATGGGCAGCGTTTTTCACATTCTCCGCACGCGATGCAGGCTGACGCTTTCGCGGCAAATGTGGCATAACGCGATTTTGCCCAGTCGGCAAGGCCGTAATTGCGCAAATACGATTCCATGGTAAAGCAAGTGGGGATATCAATGCCCACGGTGCACGGCGCACAATAGCCGCAGCGACGGCAGAAATTGCCGGTCAGGTCTTTGCGCGTCTGCTCAATTTCTGCCTGTTCCGCGTCCGACAGCGGGGCAAGATTTTCAGCCGCCGCCGTATTTTGCAAAATTTCCGCCGCCGCCGCCATGCCTGGAATGGCAAGTGTGCAATTTTCGTTTTGCAGAATATACCGCATGGCAAGCGTGCCATTGGTCAAGTTTCCGCCCGCGAGCGGCTTCATGGCAATTACGCCTACATTTTGCGCCTTTGCCTGTGCCATCAGCGCTTCGCCCTGCCGCTCCACAATATTATACGGAAACATAATCGTTTCAATCTGCGGATAGGTTAAAAGCTTTTTGAAGCTGTCTGCGCTGTGTGCCGTTGCGCCGAGATGGCCGATTTTTCCGGCTTTGATGGCATCTTCAATGGCCGCAACCGCGCCCTTGTCCGAAAAAGCAAGCGCAAAATCCGCGTCTGTTTTGATATTGTGCAACTGATATAAGTCGATGGTTTCCGTGTTGAAATTATGCAGGCTGATGTCGATATCACGCGCCATATCGTCATAGCTGCGCGACATGGATTTTGTGGCCAAAATAAATTTGTCGCGGCAATGATGCTGCGTGAGCGCCGCACCGATAAACTCCTCCGACACCGTATATCCGCGTGCGGAATCGATGTAATTGACGCCGTGCTCCATCAAAATCGGAAATAATTTTGCGGTTTCTTCCGCTGTGATGCGCTGAATCGGTATTCCGCCAAAACCAATCGCAGATACGTTCAATCCTGTTTTACCAAGCATTCTATATTGCATTTTATCGCCCCATTCTTATTGATTTATTCTTTCTATTATAGCGCAAGACAGGCTTGTTGAACAGCTTTTTTTGTGTTACGATAAAAGGGGGTAATTAATATGAAACAAAAAACAAATACTGCATGGCTCATTGGTGGGCTTTTTCTGTTCAGCATCGGCATGACTGCCGGTTTTTTGTGGGATTTGCCACTGGATATTGCCGTGCATAACGCCACATGGCTGCCCGCTATTTTGACGGAAAGCTTCGGATTTTATCCGCAATATCTGCCGCCGATTTTTCTGTTTTTCTGTTTTGCAAAAACAAAAAAGCTGCCGCTTTGGGCGCGTATTTTGCTGGGTGCGATTGCGACGCTTGGCGGCGCGGCGCTCATTGTCTATTCCGGCACCCGCTTGCTCAAACGCGAAACACCTGCGGCCGGACTGATACTCATTGTTTTTGCGCTTCTTTTCGCGCTTTGCTGTTTTGCGCTGCTTCGCGCACTGCGCCAAACCGCGTTTTTGCAAAAAGCGACATTTATCTGTGCGTGGGGCACGGTTTATCTGCTTGTAAGCACCCTTGTCATCAACGTGCTGAAATTGATTTGGAACCGCACCCGCTTTGACGACATGCTTGCGCTCGGCGATTTTTCGCATTTTACCGCGTGGATTCATCCGTTTGGCATGGGCGGAAGCAGTTTTCCTTCCGGCCATGTTGCGGCGGCGTGCAGCATTTTCATTTTGATTTTATGCTGTGATGTTTTTCCGTTTTTTGCGAAGCACCGCACCATGTTTTGGAGCATCAGTTGGGCATATATCGCGTGGATGGCACTGTGCCGCATTGTCATCGGCCGCCATTATTTGAGCGACACCGTGATGGCCGCTTTTGTGATGACTGTTTTGTTTTTCGCGATGACACGCAATGTTATTTACCGAAATTCGCTCAATACATTACGCAATCAAACACAAGTGCAATAATTCTTGTTTTCGGGGAAGGATATCATTATGGAATCGATTGTCTTGACAAAAGAATCTTGCTTTTCGCGTTTGCCTGTGCGTACGCCGGAGTCGCATAAGGGAAATTATGGCAAACTGCTTTGCTATTGCGGAAGCGAGCAATATCGCGGCGCTGCGGCGTTGAGCGTACTTGGCGGGCTGCGCGTCGGCACCGGACTCGTCACGCTCGCCGCCGAGGAAGTGGTCATTTCAAGCGTTGCATCACGCATTCTTGAAGCTGTTTTTCTATCGCTACCCAACTGGAGTGCACTTGCACATTCACTGCGAAATTCCACCGCCGTGCTCGCCGGCTGCGGCCTGACCGAAGACACTGTAATCGCCAACCAAATGCGTTATTTGCTCAAAAGCGTTGCGGGCACGTTGGTGCTTGATGCCGGCGGTTTGTGCACCTTTGTCGATGATACCATGGCGCTGTGTCATACACAGGCGCCGCTGATTCTCACACCGCATGTCGGCGAAATGGCAAGACTTGCAGGTATTTCCGTTGGGCGGGTTTTACAAATGCCCGCCGATATTGCGCTTTCTTTTGCCAAAAAGACAAATGCCATCGTGGTACTCAAAAGGCATCACACACTGATTGCCACACCGGACGGCACACTGTTTGAAAACCGCACCGGCAACGCCGGCCTTGCGCGCGGCGGCAGTGGCGACGTGCTCGCGGGCATGATTGCCGGCCTTGCCGCACAGGGGTTGTCCGCGCTGGACGCGGCCATCTGCGGCGTGTATTTACACGGTGCAGCAGCCGATTTGTGCGCCGCACGCAGCTCCATGCAAGGCATGTTGCCCGAAGATATTTTACGAGATCTTCACACTTTATTCATTGAACACGAGACGCAAACGTGATACAATAAATAAAATTATATACAGTCAATAAGGAGAAAAATGATGGAATATCATGCAAATAACGGCACAGACAACGGCCTGCGCTGGATGGACGCAAGCGTGCCGACGCTCGGCCAGTACACCGTCAAAACATTCGGTTGGATGGCACTCGGTCTGCTTGTGACCTTTGGCATCTCTATCGCGTTTTACACCACCGGCATGGTGTCGATTTTATACCGCATTCCCGCGCTGCCTTTCATTTTAGCGATTGTGGAGCTTGTTGTGGTGTTTGTGCTGTCTGCACGCATTCAAAAAATGTCGGCACACACCGCAACCGTGCTGTTTTTCGCCTATGCAGTGCTGAACGGGCTCACCTTTTCAAGCTTGCTTTATGTGTATGACGCGCAGTCCGCAATTTTTGTTTTTGGCATTACAGCGCTTTATTTTACGGCGCTTGCCGCTTATGGCTTCTTCACAAAGCGCGATTTAACCTCGCTGCGCCCGATTTTATTTTTTGGCGCAGTGTTCCTTGGCATCTTCTGGATTTTATCGTTGTTTCTTCATTTGTCGCAATTTGAAACCATTGTCTGCTTGGTTGGCCTTGTTATTTTTATGGGCTACACCGCATACGACACGCAAAAAATTAAGGCCTATTATGCCATCGCCGCCAACGACGGCGAAATGGCTGCAAAAGGCAGCATTCTTTGCGCCTTAACGCTTTATCTTGATTTCATCAACATGTTCTTATACATTCTGCGCCTCGTCGGTCGGCGCGACGATTCCTAATCATTTTTCCGTATCAAAAATTGTGACGACCGCATTTGAAAACGGTCGTCACAATTTTTTATTTTCCGAACCCGACGGTTTTGTCGTACGCGCCGCACACGGCCTCGATTGCCGCACTGCGCAGGCCGCCTTTTTCAAGCGCCGCCACACCCACGATGGTAGAGCCGCCCGGGCTACACACGGCATCTTTCAGCGCGCCGGGATGCTGCCCTGTTTCAAGCACCATACTCGCCGCGCCTAGCACCGCCTGTGCGCAGTAAGCAAGCGCCTTTTCGCGCGACACACCCGTCAGCACCGCGCCATCGGCCAGTGCCTCCAAAAAAAGATATGCAAACGCGGGCACGCAGCCCGTTGCCACAGTCGCCGCCTCCATTTGGCTTTCGTCGATGCAGTCAAATGTGCCTGCCGCCGCCATGGTTTGTGTGAACATTTGAACGGCATCACGCACAGCCGCGTCCGGTTCTTTTTGCCCTGTTGTGAGCAAAATAATGCCTTTGCCGATGGCCACCGGCGTGTTTGGCATCATGCGCAAAATCGGGTGTGCCGTGCCGAGTTTTTGCGTGAGCGACGCAACACTGACGCCCGCCGCCATCGACACGAGAATGCGCTGTTCGCCTTTTTCATGCAACTGCGCAAGCACCGGCGCAATTTCTTGCAGCACTCCGTCTAAAACTTGCGGCACCACCGCCAATAAAATCATCTGTGCATCTCGGACGACTTCCGCATTGCTTTTTGCCACACAGCAACCGAGCTTTTGCGCGAGCGCCTGTGCTTTTTGCGGCATACAATCGGCAATCAGCACCTCTTGCGCGCTGTTGCCGCGGCAAGCGGCCGTAATGAGCGCACCGCCCATATTGCCCGCGCCGATAAAACCTATTTTTTTCATTTTATTTCTCCTTTGATACAGCAGTCGTGCCCATGTCATGTCTGTCAGATATATGATACGCGAAAGCACACAAAAAAACAAGGCACATTTATGCCTTGTTTTGGAATCATTGCACGATGCTATAACATTTTAATTTTATCGCCTTGGCTGCGCAGCCACATATCAATGCCGCGACCGAACACCTCCGCCGAAATCACCCATCCGCTCGGTGTTTGCTCCACAATCCGCGCGGTGGGCAAGCGGTCAAGCACGGCCTCCACACTTGGGCCCGTATATTTAAACTTGATGCACTGCAAATCGCCGCCATACATAAACTGGATGCGTTTGCGCATTTCTCCCTCTTGAAAACGGTCTTTATACAGCACCGGAAAATGCTTGCGCGTCACCGAAATGGCTTCAATTTGGTCGATGCGATAGATGGTGGGCGCTTTGTCTTGCGGATTTTTAAAATGTTTGTCTTTGTCGATGCCCTCGATAAATGCCGCAAGATAAAAATAATATTCACTGAATAAAATGCCCACAGGATGCAGCACACGATGCACGTCTTTTTGCTGGTGCGTTCTGTGATACGTCACGTCTATCACGCTTTGCTCTTGAATGGCCGTGCCAAGTATCCACAGTTTGTCCACAAACAACTTGCCGTGATGTGGCTCCACATAGTGAAATTTTTCGTTTGCGAGCAAATCCTGCATACGTTTCAGTCCATCGCACGGGGTGCAGTTACACACAATTTTGTCTAAAATCGGAAACAGTTCATCCCGCACCATGCTGCGGCTCTCAAGTAAAATTTTTGTCACCGCAAGCACTTCGCTGTTGGTCAATGCCAAATTTTTGCCGGTGGTGAGCAGATATCCTGTTCGTTTTTTGCTGTATACAAGCGTTTTTTCGTCGCCGCATGTGCTTAAATAGTCCCGCAAATCGTCTATATCACGTTGAATTGTTTTTTCGCTGATACAAAATTTCTCAGCCAATGCATGTTTATACAGCACCTTGCCCTGCATCAACAAGGTGTAGAGGTGCAAAATACGCGTGTTTTTATTTGCATGTGAAAAATCCATATGTAGACTCCCCTTTAACCTAATAATCCCTGTGCACGCACTTGCGTTTCAAGCATATCTATGTGTTTTCGGGTGTTTCATCATTTCAAGCATAGCATATGCGCCATTTTTTTCGTCGGTTTAAAACTACAAAGTGTGTGTTCGGATACACTTTATAGTTTTATCGCAATTCACTTTAATTAGATTTTTCGAAATTTCATTTTTTTCATTATAGCATTATTCACCTCTCTTGTGTACTAAAATGCGCTTATCTGTGAACAAAATTTATGATACACCACGTACATGGACACAAAGCGACCTTCTTCTATAAATATTGTGTCGAAATTGATAAAATTCACACTTTATCTAATGCTATTTCGTGTCGAAAATGGTAGAATAAGATGTATTTAATAAAATAGAGAGCATCGAGGCTGAAATGAACAATTTATTCATGGACATCAAACAGCGCAATTTAGAGAATGGCGCAAAGCAGGTAATGTCAATTCGCACAGACAGCGGCGACGCACGCACCTATACCTATGACGCTATGTTTGCGGCTGCCGCTGCATTTATGGCTCGGCTTGTGGCGGGCGGCGTGCGCAAAGGCGACCGCGTGGTCATTACGGCCGAAAATTCGCCGGAGTGGAACATCGCTTATCTTGCAGTCATGCAACTTGAATGCACAGCGGTTTTGATTGATTTTTCATTGCCGGCGGCTGAACTTTTACATTTGATTGATGTATCGGACGCACGCTGTATTTTCACTTCCCCAAAAGTGGGCGAAAAAGTGGGCGATGCGTTTCCGCACAGCCTCCCTGTACTGAATATACTCAGCGACGCTGCGCCCATGCCGGGCTATGCGGCCGCACTTGCACCGGATATGCCCGCTACGCCCGACGGTGATCCGGAGATTGCCTTTATCATCTTTTCATCCGGCACCACCAAAACAGCCAGCGGCATTCAGCACACACATGCCGCCATGCTTGGCACAACACAGGCTGCCATTGACTATAATCATCTTAAGAGCGATGAAAAAATGCTGGTGGTCATTCCGAATAGCCACATCTACGGCGTGGTGACGTCGATGCTTGGGCCATTGTTGCTCGGCGGTTCGATGCATTTTATTGAATCCATGACCGCCGAAAACGTGCTTGCGGCATTTGCCGAATTTAAGCCGACGGTATTCTCATGCGTGCCGCGCGTGTTTGAAATGTTTGAAAAGCAAATCGTCAAAAAAATCAACGCAAACCCGCTCACCGCCACGGTATTTAAGCTGTTTTTCCCTCTTTGCGTCGCCGTGCGCCGCAAAACCGGCTTCAATCTCGGCAAGGTGATTTTTGGCACCATTCACAAAGGATTCGGCGGTGCGGTGCGCATTTTATGCGCGGCCGGTGCGCCGATGAACCCCGACACCGTGCGTTTTTATTATGGCGTCGGCATGAATTTATTTTTAAACTACGGCCTGACTGAAACCAATGTGCCCATCATTGCAAACGGGTTTGACAACTACACCACTGACACCTGCGGCAAGCCGTATCCCGGCGTTGACATCAAATTGCAGCCGCAGGAGCAGAGCGACCTTGGCGAAATTTGGGTGAAAACACCGTTTATGATGCGCGGATATTTTCGCGACGATGCCGCCACAAAAGACGCATTTGACGCACAGGGTTGGTTTAAAACAGGCGACCTTGCAACGCAGGATGCCGCCGGAAATCTGTCCATTGTAGGGCGATGCAAAGACAATATTGTGCTGTCCACCGGCAAAAAAGTGACGCCGGACGACATTGAAACCGCCTATGCGGGGCTTGCGGGTGTGAAAGAATTTGTGGTGTGCGGCGTGCCGGCGCCAGACGGACATGACGAAGTGCACGCGTTTGTGGTGTGCGATGACGATGGCGATGCCGCACAGCAAGCCGTTGCGCAGGCCATTCATCGGCGCGAGGGCGAATTGTCGCAATATATGAAAATCGGCACCTTGCATTTTGTGGCGGATATTCCCAAAACTTCTTTGCAAAAACCCAAGCGCTATTTGCTGAAAACACTTGCGCTTGACGAAAACACCGCAGTGTGCGCCCCTGCCCCCATCGTGGAGCACACCGAAGATTCCATGACGACGCTTGTGCGCCTTGTGCGGCAGGTGAGCAAAACCGAGCGCGAAATTTTGCCGCAAACACGCATTTTTGAAGATTTGAATCTCGATTCACTCAGCTGCATTGAACTGGATATGCTGATTGAACAGGCGTTTGGCAAAAGCATTGCCTCCGGTTTTAAGCCGCTTGTCAGCATTGCACAGCTTGCGCAAGATTTGGACGCACCCGACAGCAGCATCTTGAAGCCGCTGTTTGAAAAGGACTTTCCCGCGGAGAAAAAATGGTTTGACTACACAAGCTTTAAATTTTATAACACACTGGTGCGGCTTGTGTACAAAGTGGAGATTACCGGCCTTGAAAATCTGCCGCAAACCGGAAACTATCTGCTTTGCTCCAACCATGAAACCAATTTTGACTTTTTATGGGTCACGCTTCGTTTCAGCAAACAGCAGTTTCAAAAGCTCGGCTGTCTTGCCAAAAAAGAGCTGTTTAACACGTCCCTTGCCAGCAAAATACTCGTGCGCGTGTGCGGCATGATTCCCATTGACCGCGGCTGCCAAAACTTTGGGGCGCTTTCGCTCTGCCGCCAAAAAATACGCGAGGGATGGAGTTTTCTTGTGTATCCCGAGGGCACACGCACGCAGAGCGGCGAAATGGGCACATTTAAAAAAGGCGCCGCCACACTCGCCGTCAGCGAAAATGTCCCCATTGTTCCCGTTAAAATCAAAGGCGGCTTTGCCATTTTCCCCACCGGCTGCAAATTGCCGAAATTGTTCGATTTCAAACACATGCGCCGTCTTCGGGTACAGGTGGCGTTTGGGGCGCCGCTTTCCGGCGCAAATACAGACGCAGACAGCTTGAACGAAAAGCTGCATGACGTGATTTCTGTCCTGTAAAATAAATTTTTCATCATTCAAACAGCCGTTGATGCATTGCATCGGCGGCTGTTTTTTTGACGTGAATGCCTTTCTTTGCATACTATGGAACAGACGGAATACGGCGGCAAGGCTACACCGGCAATTGCAATTTCGCACAGTGCTCAAAATCAGAAACGAGGGGGATTCCATGAAAGAAGTGTGGACTACGATACAAATTATATGTGCAGGCATCGGCGGATTTTTTGGTCTGTTTGTCGGCGGATTCGACGGGTTTTTGTATGCACTGATTGCCTTTGTGATACTCGACTACATCACCGGCCTGATGTGCGCCATTGTAGACCGGTCGCTCTGCTCCGAAATCGGCTTTCGCGGCATTTTTAAAAAAGTGCTGATTTTTGTCATGATTGGCATTGGCCATACCATTGACACGCGGCTGATTGGCGGCGGTGCGGTTTTGCGCACAGCAATTATCTTTTTTTATTGCTCCAACGAGGGAATTTCTTTGCTCGAAAATGCGGCGCACATCGGCCTGCGCATTCCCGAGCGGCTGAAAAATGTTTTGGCTCAATTAAACGACAAGGGAGATCACGACGATGATTAAAATTTATTTTTCACCATCCAACCAGTCAAACAACGTGTATGCCATCGGCAATACCACCGAAAAAGCACAGATGGAAATTGTGGCGCTCAAGGCCCGTGCGATTTTGGACGCGGAATACGTCTGCGAAACCGTGCTTGCAACGCTGTCCAAAGGCATCGGCTACAACGAGCGTCCACTCGAGGCAAAGCAAAAAGGGTGCCATGTCTATCTTGCCATTCACTCCAACGCCGGCAGCGCGCTTGCAAGCGGCGCCATGGCGTTTTATCATCCGTCACAGCCCGTCGGCAAAGCACTTGCGCAGGGGCTTGTGGCAGAGCTTGGCGCCGTTTGCCCCATCGCGAGCAACCGCTCGGCCAATGTCATCAACGGCATGACGGCCTTTCGCGGCGCCGGTTACGGCGAAATTCGCAGCCCCGCACAGTATGGCCTCATTGCCGTGCTGGTGGAAGTTGATTTCCACGACAACCCCAAAACCGCACAGTGGATTATCAACAGCCACGACATCATTGCGCGCGCCATTGCAAATGCACTTGCCGCAGCATTTCATCTTGCTAAAAAAAGCAGCGCACCACCTGTCACACCACCCGTCACCGTGCCGGACAGCACTTTAAATCGCGTACAGATTGGTGCATTTTCTGTAAAAGCCAATGCCGACGCCATGCTGCAAAAAGCCAAAGACGCCGGTTTTGAGAGCGCTTTTATCAAACAAGACAACGGCTAAAAGCAGCCCGCCGCTGCTCGTGGTTCCGTTTTTTGTCCGTCCTGTGCTCCTTAAAAAGGCAGGACGGATTTTATTTTGCACAAAACAGGCGTGTTTTTGCGCAAAAGATACGTCGGATTTTTTTCGTTGCTCCGTTTGTTTATTTTTCTTGCTTGCATGCTGTTTTCTTGTTGTATTTTCATAAAAAACAGCTTATAATTAAACTATTATTGTATAGAATTTATTACTGTTTTACTTTATCGCAACGAAAGGAATTTTCTATGGATCAGCGATTCAAACAATTTCATCACTGCTTTGATACAAGCCCAATTGCTTTTTTCATTGTGCAGGCAAAGGGCGATTTGCGCGGAACTATCAGCGATTTTACATTTTGTTATCTCAACCGCGCATATGCCGATTTGTGCGGCGTATCCATAGACGCGCTGCTCGGCACCGGCATTGGCGCATCGGCAAACCTTACCGGCAGCGCCCATCTTGCGCTGTATGCAGAGGTTGTCCAACATGGCAATGTGCAGACATTTGTGGAGCGCAACGTGGCGCAAGGCAAATATTTTCATTTTCTCTGCTATGCACTTGGCGAGGGCTTTTGCGGCGTGGCCTTGATGGACGTCACCGACGAGATGATTGTGCGCGATGCATTGGCACGCTCTGACGCACAGATGCAAAATCTCATGGACAACGTGCCGGGCGGCATTGCCATTTTCAAACTGGGCGCACAAATTGAAACACTTTATTTTAACAATGGCATCTGCCGTTTGAGTGGCTATACGCGTGAAGAATATATGGCACTTTTTGCACATGATGTGTCCCCCGCTATTTTTGAAGAGGACCGCCCGCGCATTTTGGCCGAAGTCAAGGCATGTCTGCGTGCGCACCGTGCGCTCGACCTCTCCTTGCGCATCTGCCCAAAAAAAGGCAAGCCGATTTGGATTCGTCTGTCAGGTGTAAAAATACGCGATGACAGCGGTGCGCCGGTGGTGCACGCTGTTTTGATGGATATTTCGCAAGAGCAGCGCATGGTGGAGCGTCTGCGTGAGCGTGCCGAGCGCGATGACTTGACCGGACTGTACAACCGTGCCGGATTCAAGGAATATCTGCGCGAATTTTTCGAACAATCGCCCGATTCTACCGCGCTCTTTATGATGATGCATTTCGATAAGTTTCGGCAAATTAACGAAAAATACGGCCATGCAAAAGGCGATGCAATCATTTGTGCCGTCGCGGATGCACTCACCAAAAATGCGAACCGCAACTATCGTGTGGCACGCATCGGCGGCGTCGATTTTGCTCTTTTTTTGCCGCAGGCACTCATAACAACCGCCACTGCGGCACAGCTTGAAGAACTGTTTTCCGCCTTAAAACTGGATTTGCCGCCGGACCTCAGCGCCATTTGCGGCACCTTTACGGCCGGCGTATGCATCTATCCGCAAGACGGCACCGATTTTGACACACTATACGACAAAGCCGATAAGGCACTGCAAACCGCAAAGCGCGTCGGCAGCGGCTGTGTGCGCGTATATGATGATACCATGCAGGTGTCCTCCCCTGTTTTGATGCAAAATATGGAGTGGCTGCTTGATGAAAATTCTGACGCCATCTATGTTTGTAACGCGGATACGTATGAACTGCTTTATATCAACAAGCCGGCGCGCGCCATTGCCAAACTGCAAAATGTGGACGTGCTGGGCATGCCATGCTATCACGCATTGATGGGCTTTGATGCGCCCTGTCCGTTTTGTTCTCTTGATAAACTGCAGCATGACACGCTGTATGAACGTGAATTTTACATGCAAAATACCGACACACATCTGCTTTTGCGCGGCAAATTGCTCGATTGGAACGGTGTTTCCGCGCACGTGGAGTTTGTGCGCAACGACACCCGCCGTGCCCTGCTTGCACAGCAGATGCAAGTGGAGGAAGAACGCCTGCGCACCGCTATTGCCATGACGGATATCTCGGTGTGGGAGTATGACATTGCCACAAAAGTGGTGCATCAAACGGCACATTCCACACGTTGCAGCGGCGGCGCAAGTGTGATTGAAAATGTGCCGCAAACCTTGATTGATACCAAACATTATCATCCCGACAGCGAGGCCGACGCATTGGCTATATTTGACCGCATTCTGGCGGGCGAAAAAGACGTGAGCGCCGATTTGCGCGTTTGGGACGACAAAGACAAGCTTTATTGGTGGGAGCGCGTGCACTATACCACTATTTTTGACGCCGACGGAAAGCCCGTCAAGGCCATTGCCGTGGGCAAAGATGTTTCGGAAGAAAAAGCCGCCGAGGAGCACTATAAAAACGCGTTGCTGTACAACGAGCTTGCCGCGCCGGATACCGCGGTGTCCTTTCGCATCAACCTCACGCAAAACCGCATTGAAAGTTGCACCGTGCACGATGCCCGCACGAACGATTTGCGCAGCTACACCGTGGCAAGCGATTTGTTTGCGAGCATTTTACCGCGCATGTCTGTCGATGAAGACAAAGAAAAGGTGGCGCATCTGCTGAACCGTGACACCTTGCTCAACGAATTTTCAAAGGGAAAAGATGAATTTAATCTTGAATATCGCCGCGAATTTGGCGGGGATGTCAACCACTGGCTCTCTTTGAATATCCGCCTGTTCAAGCATCCAAAAAATGGCGATATTTTGGGGTTTTTATACACCTATGACATTCATGTGCAAAAAATGGCGATGCTTGTGGTCAACGCGGTGGTGGAGCTCGACTATGACCATATCGTCTGTCTGAATGCTAAAAACAACAGCTACGTCATGTTTGCCGGCGCAAAAGACGACAAAATGCTGCCCGCGCGAGTTTGCAGCGATTACGAAGCGGAAGTTGCAAAATTTGCTGAAATTTACGTTCTGCCCGAGGACGTCAAAATGCTTGTGGAAAACATGAGCCTCAAAACTGTAATTGCGGCACTTGCCACACAGCACACGTTTGAATTTACGGTGCGGTTTATCGATTCCGCCGCACAAATTTATCGCAAACGTCTGCAATTTTCCTATCTTGACAAAGCAAGCGAACGCATTTTAATCTCGCGCACCGACATCACCCGCCTGTTTGAGGAGGAGCAAAAACGTGCCGACCTCGTCACACAGGCATTGGCCGTGGCCGAACAGGCAAACCGAACAAAATCGCTGTTTCTGTCGAGCATGAGCCATGATATTCGCACCCCGATGAACGCCATTGTCGGCATGACCGAGCTTGCGCAGCTTGACCCCGACAACAAAGAAACCGTGCATGAGAGCCTGTCTGTGATTGCCGCGTCGGCCGACCATCTGCTGCATCTCATCAACGACGTGCTCGATATGTCAAAACTCGAAAGCGGCAATATGGTTTTTGCCTGCGAACCGCTGCAACTCACGACCTTTACTGCGTCACTGGAACAAATATTATCACCGATGTTCCGTGATAAAAGCCAAAAATTCACCATTGATTATCACAGTGCACGGCATGATTATTTTTACGGTGATGCCGTGCGGCTGAACCGCATTTTAATCAATCTTTTGGGCAACGCCTCCAAATTTACCGGCGTGGGCGGCGAAATATATCTGCTGATTGACGAGCTTGCCGGCACGCCGCAAACTGCCAATATGCGCTTTACGGTCACCGACACCGGCAATGGCATTGCGCCGGAAATGCTGAAAGCCATTTTCAGCCCCTTTGTGCGTGAGGGCGTTGCCTCGCTCAACCATGTGGAGGGCACAGGCCTTGGCCTCTCGATTGTAAAAAGCATTGTGGAGGCGCAGGGCGGCCACGTCAAGGCCGAAAGCACCATCGGGCAGGGCAGTCGTTTCACCGTGGATTTGCCCATGCAGCTTGACAACGCGGCCACACAGCCGGATGTCCCCGCTCTTGCACCGGTTGAAAAATCAGATTTTGCGCGTGTGCGCGGCAAACACGTGCTGCTTGTGGAGGATCATCCTGTCAATATTCTCGTGGCCACGCGCATGTTTGAAAAACTTGGCATTGTGGTTGACACCGCCGAAAATGGCGCCATCGGCTATGATAAATTTATCATGTCGGGCGAGCCCGGCTATGATATGATTTTTATGGATATTCAAATGCCCGTGATGAACGGCTATGAGGCCACCGCGGCCATTCGTGCCTCGGCACATCCGCGCGCCAAAAGCATCCCCATCATCGCCATGACGGCCAATGCCTTTGCCGATGATGTTGCAAAGGCGCTTGCCGCCGGCATGAACGACCATCTCGCAAAACCCATCAGTATAGACTGCGTGGTGCGCATCGTGGCCTCGCTGCCCGCGACAGAATAAGCTTTTCAAGGTATATTTTTTAAAAAAGCCTTTCAAAAGCGCGCGAAAGACGCTATACTTATCTCATATCAATCGCAAATGAAGGCAGTGCATCTGCCGGATTGTTTCAACTTAGTGTGTAAAAAATAGGGAGGTCTTCACATGTCCAAAAACGCAATTGTAGGACAGAGCGGCGGCCCAACAGCCGTTATCAACGCAAGCCTTGCCGGTGTGTTTCAGGTGGCCGCGCGGCGCGGTGCCAAGCATATCTACGGGATGTGCAACGGTGTGCAGGGATTACTGGAAGAACGCTATGTCAATTTATCCGACCATTTGCACAGCGCACTCGACATCGAACTGCTGAAACGCACCCCCTCCTCCTTTCTTGGCAGTTGCCGCTATAAACTGCCCGACCCCGCCAAAGAACCCGCTGTTTATGAACAATTGTTTGCCATTTTACGCAAGCTTGAAATCGGTTATTTCTTTTACATCGGCGGCAACGACAGCATGGACACCATCGCAAAATTGTCCGACTATGCCATCGCCAACGGCAGCCCCATTCAATTTATGGGCGTGCCAAAAACCATCGACAATGACCTTATGGTGACCGACCACACCCCCGGCTATGGCAGTGCCGCAAAATACATCGGTGTTGTGATGAAAGAAGTGGTGCGTGACGCCACCGTGTATGGCACCAACTATGTGACCGTTGTGGAAGTGATGGGTCGCAACGCCGGTTGGCTGACGGCCGCCGCCGCACTGGCTCGCGCAGAGGACTGCGAGGGCGTCGATATGCTTTGCCTGCCGGAAGTTCCCTTTCAGATGGACAAATTTATGCAGAATGTGCGTCGTTTGCAGGCCATTGAGCACTCGGTTGTCATCGCCGTTTCAGAGGGAATCAAACTGGCAGACGGACGCTATGTGTGCGAGCTTTCAGATGATACCCGCTTTGTAGACGCGTTCGGACACCGCAGTCTTACCGGCACCGCGCGCTATCTCGCCAACCAAATCGCCAAAGAGCTGCACAGTAAAACACGTTCTATCGAGCTTTCTACATTACAGCGTTGTGCCGCGCATGTCACGAGCCGCACAGACATGTCCGAGGCTTTTCAGGTGGGCGGCGCGGCCGCATTGGCCGCATTTGAAGGGCATACCGGTGAAATGATTGCGCTGAAACGCATTTCTGATGACCCCTATCAGTGCACCACGGAAGCGCATGACATTCATGAAGTGGCAAACCTTGAGAAAAAAGTGCCGCTGTCGTGGATGAACGCCGAGTGCACCGACATGAACGACGCATTTCTAACATATGCACGTCCTTTAATTCAAGCGGAGCTGACACCGATGTACATTGACGGCCTGCCACAGCATATTTATTTAAAAAAATAAGTTCCATTTAAAACAGGGATGCGGCATGCATCCCTGTTTTTGATTGTTTCCCTTGCCATGCAGTGCTATAATAATAGAGCAGTTTTTCGAAGCATGGTATTCTAAGGAGGCATTTTTATGAAATTATTGGTATTTGTATTAAATAAGGTAGAAAAACTGGAGCCTGTGCTCAACAAACTGGAGCATCTCGGCATTGGCGGCGCAACCATTTTGGAGAGCCGCGGTATGGCAATGGCACTCGAAAATTATTTTGACGGCTCTTTCATTGGCTCTTTACGTGCGGTTTTAGAGCCTGACCGCGAGGAAAATCGCACCGTATTCACAGTGCTCAAAGACGAGGACGTGAAAAAGGCAGTCGATGCCATTGAATCCGTTGCCGGCAGTTTTGACGCGCCAAACAGCGGAATCGCCTTTACGCTGCCGCTCGATTTTGTGAAAGGCATCCGCGGGTAGCCGGCGGTTTGGTGTGTATATGGAATTATCAACGTTTTTTTATCTTGCGCTTTTGCTTTTTACAGGACTTGTTTTCAGCAAATTGATTCGTTTTGCAAAATTGCCCGACGTCACAGGCTACCTGCTCGGCGGCCTGTTGATTGGCCCATCCGTGCTGGGGTTGATGCCCGTCGATGCGGTGAATGGCCTTGCACTCGTGTCGGAACTCGCGCTCGGATTTATCGCGTTTTCCATCGGCAGTGAATTTAAAATCAGTTATTTCAAGCGCGTCGGCTTCACGCCGATTGTGATTGCGATTTTCGAAAGCCTCGTTGCCGTGTTATGCGTGACGCTCGGCCTTGTTGCCATCGGACAGTCGTTGCCGTTTGCGCTGGTGCTCGGCGCCATTGCCGCAGCCACCGCGCCGGCGGCCACCATTATGGTCATCCGGCAATATCATGCCAAAGGGCCTGTCACGGAAACGCTGCTCAGCGTGGTGGCACTGGATGATGCCGTGGCGCTGATTGCCTTTGGCGTATCGGTTGCCGTGGCGCAAACGCTCACCAGCACCGTCGCCACCTCCCTGCTTGCCAGCATTATGGCGCCGATTCTCGAGATTCTCACGGCTGTTGTGATTGGCGCGATTCTCGGCCTGCTGCTCACCTTTGCGCTGCGCTTTTTCAAAACAAAAGCAAACCGCATGACGCTTGCCGTCGCCTTTGTGTTTGCGGTGACGGCTGCGGCGAATATGGCGCATGTCAGCGCACTGCTTGCCACCATGGCGCTTGGCGCTGTATTTTCCAATTTGTGCCAATCGTCCGGCGAAGTGATGAACTTGACCGACACGCTGACACCGCCTATTTTTATGATGTTTTTTGTACTCTCGGGCGCAGGGTTGAATCTTTCCATTCTGCCGCAAATTGGGCTGATTGGCATTGTGTATGTGGTGCTGCGCGTCGTCGGAAAAATGGCGGGCGCGTGGTTTGGCGCAAAGTTGATGCACGCCCCAAAAGTGGTGTGTAACAATCTTGGGCCGGCACTCATTCCGCAGGCCGGTGTTGCCATCGGCCTCACAGTTGTGGCGCAAACCGTGGTGCCGCAGCACGCAGAAGTGATTCGCGCCGTGATTTTATGCGGCACGCTGATTTACGAGCTCATCGGCCCCGGCATCGCCAAATGGACGCTGCAGCGTGCGGGCGAAATTGAAACCGGTCAATAAATTTTACAAACGGAAACATTGTGTTTTACTTGACAATGTTTCCGTTTGTGCTATACTACGCTTAGACAAGCATCTAATTGTTTGTAAAGGAGTATTTTTATGCTGACTATTTCTCATTTTTCAAAAACTTATCCCGCTGGCAAAAAAGCCGTGGAGGATTTATCGCTCACGCTGCACAGCGGCGAAATTATGGGGTTTATCGGGCACAACGGCGCCGGAAAAACCACGACGCTGCGCAGTGTTGCCGGCATTCTGGACTTTGATGCCGGTGAAATTTGCATCGACGGGCACTCCATTCAAAAAGAGCCGGTTGCCGCCAAACAGATCACGGCATTTTTGCCGGATAATCCCGATTTATACGAATTTTTAACCGGCATTGCCTACCTCAATTTTGTGGCCGATATCTATAATCTGCCGCAAAATCTCCGCAAAGAACGCATTCAAAAATACAGTGACGCCTTTGCGCTGACCGGCGCGCTCGGCAGCCCGATTGGCGGTTACAGTCACGGCATGAAGCAAAAACTGGCGCTCATCAGCGCACTGATTCGTGCGCCGAAACTGCTGATTTTAGACGAACCGTTTGTCGGACTTGACCCGCAAGCCGCTTTTGTGATGAAAAATTATCTGCGCGAAATTTGTGACGCGGGCGGTGCGGTGATTTTTTCGACGCATGTGCTTGAAGTTGCGGAAAAACTCTGCGACAAAATCGCGATTATTCGCGGCGGAAAACTTGTGGAAGTCGGCACAACGGCAGAAATCGTGGGCAATTCAAGCCTTGAACACGTCTTTTTGGAATTGGCACAGGAGGGCGAGGAGCATGCGTAAATTTTCTGCGTTGCTGCGCATCAATTTTAGAGCGTTGCTCGCTACTTTTTCGTTTGGCAACGGCAAAAAACGTGCGCTCGGCGGCGTTACCGCAATTATTTTTCTCGGCGGATTGGCGCTTTATATGTCGGGCATTTACAGCTTTTTGCTCGGCGATGTGCTGCGCAGCGTTGACGCACTCGGTTTTTTGCTGCCGCTGATGGCGATTTTCGCCTGCATGATGGCGCTCGTTTTCACGATGACAGCCGCGACCGGCATTGTGTTCGGCAACAAAGACAGCGACTTTATGCTGTCTTTGCCACTCAGTGCTTTTTCTGTGATGCTTGCCAAAATTTTGGCGCTGTATCTTGAAAATCTTCTTTTTTGCGGGTTGTGGATGCTGCCGACCGGCGCGGCTTATCTCTATTACGGCGGCAGCGGCGGCGCAGTTTTCATCGTTTTA
>JAVXRV010000009.1:0-27597 GCA_036643515.1 Ruthenibacterium sp. | reverse complement strand
ACTCGGTGTCGAAAATATTTTTGCCGAGCAAGCCGTATTCACGCGCTTGGCGAATGGCGATGCGCAAACGCTCCACCGCGATGGGATATTCTGCACGAATGTAGACATAACCCTGTGTTGCGCCGATGGCGTAAGCCGCGATGCTCATGGCTTCAATCACCACGTGCGGGTCGCCCTCAAGCACGCTGCGGTCCATAAATGCACCGGGGTCGCCCTCGTCGGCGTTGCAGCAGACATATTTTTGGTCGGCTGCGTTTGCGGCGGCAAATTTCCATTTGAGGCCGGTCGGGAAACCGGCACCGCCACGGCCGCGCAAGCCGGAATCGAGCATTGTTTGAATGACGTCGGCCGGTTTCATTTCGGTCAACACTTTGCCGAGTGCCTGATAACCGTCAAACGCGATGTATTCGTCGATGTTTTCGGGGTTGATGACGCCGCAGTTACGCAAGGCAATGCGCATTTGTTTTTTGTAGAAATCGGTTTCGTCGAGGCTTTTCACGGTGTTGTCTGCCGAAACGGTTTCGTCGTACAGCAAACGCGTGACGGGGCGGCCTTTCAGCAAATGCTCGTCGACGATTTCTTTGACGTCGGACTCTTTGACCATGCTGTAAAAACTGCCCTCGGGATAAATGACCACGATGGGGCCGAGTGCGCACAGGCCAAAACAGCCGGTGCGGATGACTTTGACTTCGGTTTCAAGACCGGTGGCCGTGATTTCGTCCTCGAAGGCGCGCGCGATTTTATCGCTGCCGGAGGAGGTACATCCTGTACCGCCACATACCATTACATGGCTTCTAAACATTGTTTCTCCTCCTTATTTTGTGGCGGCGCCGATGGTGTATTCGGTGACGACTTTGCCGCCCACCAAATGCTCGGACACAACCTTTGCCACTTTTTCAGCGGTCATTTTTACATAAGTAACTTTTTCTTTGCCCGGCTCGGTGACTTCCACCACCGGCTCATACTGGCAGATGCCGATGCAGCCTGTCTGTGTGACAAGCACACCGGAGAGGTTGCGGCGCGCCACTTCCTCGGTAAACGCGTTCAGCACAGGACGTGCGCCGGCGGCGATGCCGCAGGTGGCCATGCCCACAACGACGCGGATGGAATCATGTGCGGCTTCTCGCGTGCTGACGGTTTGTTTCATTTTATCGCGAATGGCGGAAAGTTCAGCTAAACTTTTCATAAAGCACTGCTCCTTTTCAAAATAGATTCGGTATTTTCCTCAATATATTCTTTCACCCAAACTGCCACACTCGCCTCGGCAAACGAAACACCGTCGAGCACCGCGCGCAATTCACGCGTGTCTACGGTAAAACTTTCGTCGTCGGCCGTGATGGTGTAGACAAAATCGACATCCGGATTGCATTGAATCAGCCCCGCAACGGTGGACGCCATGTCGCCGAGCGGCATGAGGTCGATGTGGCCGAGCGTGAACGTGGCCGTGACGGTTGTGCCGACGCCAACTGTGCTCTCGATGGCAAGCGTGCCGCCGGTCATCTCTGCTGCCATTTTTAAAAACGGCAACCCAAGCCCAACTTTGCGCGTGGTGCGGCTGGTGCAAAACGGATCTGTCACCCTTGCGAGCATTTCGGGCGGCATACCTTTGCCGTTGTCGGCAATGGTGAGCGTTTGCAGCTTTTGCTGCGTGTTGATGATGAGTGTAATCTGCGTGAGCGTCGCGCCGGCCGAAACGGAATTTTCCGCAACGTCAAGCACGTTCATCGACAGTTCCTGCACGGCTTAGTACTTGGCTAAAATGCCGTCGAGTTCGTCGCCGGTCAAGCGGCCGTAGACATCGTCGTTGACGGTCATCACAGGGGCAAGACCGCACGCGCCGATACAGCGGCATGCGTCTAGGCTGAACTTGCCGTCGGCGGTGCATTCGCCGCCCGCAATGCCAAGCTTTGACTGCAACAGCTCATACACTTTGCCGCTGCCTTTGACATAGCACGCGGTGCCAAGGCAAACGCTGACGCGATATGCGCCCTTGGGACAAAGACTGAACTGGGAATAAAATGTTGAAATGCCATAGATTTCAGCGAGCGGTTTGCCCAATTTATCTGCAACGATGCGTTGCACCTCAATGGGTAAATAGCCATAAATTTCCTGAGCTTTTTGCAACGCCGGCATGGCGACACCGGGCATGGACCGGTTTTCATCCAGCCAAGCCGTCAATGTGGCTTCCTGCTCTGTTGTACCTTGAAACGGCACGGTCGAAAAGCGCCTCATAAAAATATCCTCCCATTTGTAGATTGAGCCGGTATTTCGTCTGAAAAAAGCCAGCCGACCCATATACATTCCATTATAGCAGATAAATGTTAAAAAAACGACAAACTATATTTGCTTTCTTAGTATTCCGCATGTAGAAAAATAACGCGAAAAACTGTTCAAAATCACGAAAAGTATTCTTTTTGTTTGCTTGCTTCTCGCCGCACAAACCTTTATAATCAAATTGATAGAACGATATGATAGAAAACGGAGTGAAAAACATGACAATTCAGCAGATAATAGAAGTTTTGGACGCACAGCTGATGACGCCGCACGTCAATTTGGCGCGCGAAGTGCATGCGGCCTGCGGCAGCGATATGATGAGCGACGTATTGGCGTATGTCAAAGACCAAGCTGTGCTTGTGACCGGACTGAACAATCCGCAGGTGATTCGCACGGCGGATATGATGGATATTGTGTGCATTGTGTTTGTGCGCGGAAAAAAGCCGGATGAATTGATTATTCGTATGGCGGAGGAGCGCGAAATTGCCGTGCTCACCACCACAAAACCCATGTTTGTCACCTGTGGCATTTTGTATCAGAACGGCTTACATGGGGGTGTTTCATAATGGAACCGATTGTTTTACACTACACTGTGCCGGGTGATGATTTCACGCGGGCGGGCGAAGCGAGCGCCGATTTAAAGGCGCGGCTGAAAAAACTCGGCCTGCCGTCCGATGCCATTCGCAAAGTGGCCATTGCGCTGTATGAGGGCGAAATCAACCTTGCCATCCACGCGGGCGGCGGCGACATTGATGTATCCATCGACGGCGACACCGTGGCGTTGACACTGTCTGACACAGGCCCCGGCATTGCCGACCTCGACCTTGCCATGAGCGAGGGATTCAGCACCGCACCGGACGAAGTGCGCAGCCTCGGCTTTGGCGCGGGCATGGGTTTGCCCAATATGAAAAAATATTCCGATACGTTTGACATTGCCTCCACGGTCGGCGTTGGCACAACGGTCAAAATGGGCATTCATTTCTAAACATAAGGGGGTGGGCCATTGTCCACTTATTTTCACTCTGTCACACTGGACAAGGATTTGTGTAAAGGCTGTATCAACTGCATCAAACGCTGCCCGACAGAGGCCATTCGCGTGCGGGACGGCAAGGCGCACATCATGCCCGAGCGCTGCATCGACTGCGGCGAATGCATTCGCATCTGCCCGCATCATGCCAAAAAGCCGATTTACGATCCGCTTTCGGTGCTTGAAAAATACAAATACACCATTGCGCTGCCGCCGCCGAGTTTATACGGCCAATTTAATAATTTAGAGGACCCCGATATCGTGCTGAACGCGCTGCTTTCCATCGGGTTTGACAGCGTGTTTGAAGTGGCGAAAGCCGCCGAGCTTGTCAGCGACGCAACGCGCCGTATTTTGCAGACAGGCAGTGCCAAACGCCCTGTCATCAGCTCGGCATGTCCGGCGATTACACGGCTGATTCGCGTGCGGTTTCCGCAACTGATTGACCATGTTTTGCCGCTTGTGGCGCCCATTGAACTTGCCGCACGCATGGCAAAGGACGAAGCCGTGCTAAAAACAGGCCTTGACCGCGCGGACATCGGCTGTATTTTCATCACACCCTGTCCCGCCAAAGTAACGGCCATTTACACACCCATCGGCTCATCAAAAAGCGAGGTGGATGCGGCCGTCGCCGTGAAAGAAGTGTATCCGAAACTGCTTTCGGCCATGAAAAGCGACGGTCAACCGGACTATTTGGCCAGTGCCGGCCGTATCGGCCTCGGCTGGGCAGAGAGCGGCGGCGAGGCGGCCGGCCTTGTTTCCACCGACAGCTATCTTGCGGCAGACGGCATTGAAAACGTCATCCGCGTGCTTGAAGATTTAGAGGACGAAAAATATCGCGACCTCGATTTTGTGGAACTGGACGCATGCGCGGGCGGCTGTGTCGGCGGCGTGCTGCAAGTCGAAAACCCGTACATCGCCAAAGCGAAAATCAAGCGGTTGCGACGGTATATTCCGGTGTCGAAAAATCATTTGACCGGCAGCATTCCGCAAAATATGCTCTGGGACACCGATTTGACGTACAGCCCTGTGCTTGAACTCGGCAACACACAGCGTGAGCGATTTGAGCGCTATGCACAGATGGAAAAGTTGATGGAGGAGCTGCCCAGCCTTGACTGCGGCAGCTGCGGCGCTCCGACGTGTTTGGCGCTTGCGGAGGATATTGTGCGCGGCAAAGCGCATCTCGACGACTGCACGGTGCGCATGCGCAAACGCATGGAGGCTGTTTTGAAAGCACTCGGAAAAGGAGAATGACGATATGACAACAGAAAAGCTTGCCGCCTGCGGCTTTGTTGCCGCCACGCAGGGCGATGCACGCGAAATTACCGGCATTTACACGGGCGATTTATTGTCGTGGGTGATGGGGCGTGCCAAAGAGGGCGACGCATGGTGCACGGTGATGGGCAATGTCAACGCTGTGGCCGTGGCGACGCTTGCCGACTGTGCCTGCATTGTTTTGTGCCAAGACGCGGTTTTGGACGACGTTGCCAAAGAGCGCGCCACACAGCAGGGCGTGACGATTTTCACCACGTCCATGCCGGAATTTGAAGCCGGCATGGCAATTGCCAAGGCAATGCAAGCGGCATTATGATTGCAAACCGGCACAGCCGCATGATTTTCGGCAAATTTGTGCACGCGTTTGCAGCAAGGAGAAATGATGCAATATGACCTCCATCTCCATTCCTGCTTATCTCCGTGCGCAAACGACGATATGACACCCGCCACCATCGCCGGCATGGCAAAACTTGCAGGCGCGGATTTGATTGCGATTACCGACCATAATTCGGCGCTCAACCTGCCGGCTGCCGCGAAAGCGTGCGCAGCCTACGGGTTAAAATTATTGCCCGGCATTGAAGTGAACACCGCGGAAGAAATTCATGTTTTATGCTACTTTAAAACCGTGGCCGACGCGCTTTGTTTTGGCGAAACGCTGTATGCGGCGCTGCCCGCGTTTCCGTATGACCCTGTCATTTGGGGAAAGCAGCTTGTGATGGACGAAAACGACGTCGTTTTGGCGCCTGTTGAAAAACTGTTGACGGGTGCCGTCGGCCTTGATATTTATGCCGTGAAAGCCGCGTGTGAGGCACTCGGCGGCATTGCCGTGCCCGCACATGTGGAAAAAGACAGCAGTTCGCTGCTTTCTGTGCTCGGCTTTTTGTCGGACGATTTGCCGTTCACGGCATTTGAGCTGAAAAATCCGCAAAAGTTGGACGATTTGATTCGGCGCGGTTTATTGCCGGCCGGCCGCGAAATTTTAACCTCCTCCGACGCACATCAACTGGAGGATATCGCGGCCGATTTGCACACGCTGCGCACAGATTCCGTATTAAATACATTATTATACTGACCACAAATAAAAGCAGTTGCCTTCTTGTGGCAAACGGTGTATACTGCAATCAGTTTGCCCCGCGCGACATTTTTGGCAAGCCGAGGCGATTCTATGTGCCGGCCACAGGCCGATGCACAATCGCAATGTGAAGCACATTGCGAAACGCTGTATTCACAGTATTCGGGAGGATTTCATGCACTGTACGACCATTTCAAATTCGACAAAAAAACAATTTGCGGCCTGTTATTCTACATTTTTTATCAACGGCGCACTCGCACTTTCCATCGGCGCGCTTTTGCCCTATATCCGCGACAGTTACGGGCTTGACTATGCGTTTGCCGGATTGCTTGTGAGCCTGCATTCCGTGGGCAATTTAATTTCCAGCTTTTTGGCGGGCGTTCTGCCGCTTTGGCTTGGCCGACGCAAAAGCATGCTCGTGTTCAGCTTTTGCTTTATGCTCTCTTTTATGATGATGACATGGGGCGCAACTCCTGCTTTGCTGATTGCGGCCTATTTGATGTCCGGCCTTGCGCGCGGCGCTGTGAGCAATTTTAACAACTCCGTCATCAACGAAATTGCACCGGGCAAAGCGATTGCGCTGAATATTTTGCACGCGATGTTTGCAATCGGTGCGTTTTTGGCGCCGTTTATCGTGTTGCTTTGCACGAGTGACAATGCCGAAAACTGGCGTGTCATGTGTTATTTGATGGCCGGCATGGGTGTTGTGGAATTTATCATTTATGCGTTGATGCCCATTCCGCACGACGAGGTGGTCAAGGCCGAAAAAGCAAGTTCAAACGGCGCATTTTTGCGTGAAAAACAGTTTTGGATTTGCACCGGCACGCTGTTTTTCTATCTGTGCGCCGAGCAAGGCGTCATCGGTTGGATGGTGACTTATTTTAAAGACAGCGGCCTCATGAGCGCCGGTTATGCGCAGATGATGGCCAGTATTTTGTGGATTTTAATTTTAGTCGGCCGCCTGACTGCCGGTTGGCTGTCGCTGCACATCAGCAAAAGCCGCTTGCTTGTGCTGATGGGACTTGGGTTTGTGCTGTTTTTCGGCGTGGTGATGCTCGGCAGAAGTTTGCCGCTGATTACATTTGGCATTGCGGGGTTCGGCTTCAGCATGGCGGGCATTTATCCCACCACGGTGTCGCTTTCGGGCGATACCATCAAGGCCTATCCCCTTGCGTGGAGCACAATGCTCACCCTCGCGGGCTTTGGCGCCATTCTCATGCCGTCGGTGATTGGCACAGTGGCCAACACGGCGGGCATCTATGCCGGCATGCTGACCATCACGGTGGCCGTGGCGCTGACACTCTGTTTTATTTTTGCAAATTTCATGCTGCATCGCGGAGAAAATGCGGATTAAACAGCTCGGGCGCAATGCGTCCGCCCAGCACAATGCACAAGCCGCAGCACGGCAAGAGCAGAGCCCTTGCCCTACAAAAAACATCGCGTGATTTTGTGCAAATTCACAGCGATGTACCCCATAAAATAAAAAGCGCTCGCAAGAAAAAATCTTGCGAGCGTTTTTGTATTTATCGGTTCATTTCGCTGACAGGCCCTGTGCTGTTGTGCGCCGCGATGATGCGGGTCACTTCTTTTAAATCCGAGCCCGGCAAATCGCCCGGCACGGTGTTTTTGAGGCTCGACGTTGCGTTGCCGAACGCGAGCGCCTGCACGGGGTCATCATACTGCAAAAGGCCATACAGTGCGCCCGACACGTATGCGTCGCCCGAGCCGATGCGGTCAATCACTTCGATGTCGGTATAGGGCGCCTCGGTGTAAAAATGGTCGGTTTTGGCCGAATAAATGGTGGAAGTAAAATTGTGTTTGCGCGGAGAAATCACCGTGCGCTGCGTGGTGGCGACAATTTTTACGCCATACTGCGCACAATAGCTCTTTTGAATGTCCTCCAAATCGCCTGTTTTTTGGAACATACGGCGGCTGGTTTCCTCGCTGACAAACAGCACGTCCACAAGCGGCAGAATTTTTTCAATCGTTTCGCGTGCTTCGTCCTCGCCCCACAAATTGGCGCGATAGTTGACGTCAAACGAAATTTGTGCGCCGCCGTCTTTGAATTTTTGAATCAGTTCAAGCGCCACATTGCGAATGCCCTGCGAAAGTGCAAGGCTGATGCCGCTGACGTGAAACATACGCGTTTCGCCAAACACACTTGTGGGGATTTTGTCGATGTCGATGTGATTGATGGACGCGCCCTTGCGGTCGTACACAATGGTCGGTTTGCGCGGTGCTGCGCCCATTTCGTAGTAATAAACGCCGAGCCGCGCGGTGTCGGAATCGTCGTACTGCAAAAAATCGTCCGACACGCCGGAAAAACGGATGCGGTTTTTCATAAACGTGCCAAGGTCATTTTGCGGCAAAACACTGATGATGCCCGTGCGCAAGCCGAGCAATGCGCCGCCGCACGCCACGTTAAGCTCCGCACCGCCGGCACGTTTTTCAAACATTTCACTGTCCACAATGCGGGCGTGGCGCGGCGGAGAAAGACGCAGCATCACTTCGCCAAAACTGACCAGATCAAACGCATTATTCATAAGGCAATCCCCTCGTTTCGTATCTATTTTATATTTGCAATTATCATACCATGAGATGATTTTTGTTACAAGAGCGCACTGCTTTGAAAACGCAGATTTTTTTGAGATTGACAAGTGCGCCTGTTCGTTCTATTATAGAAAGTAATAATAAACACGTTCCGTTAAAACAAAAGGAGGCAGAAAAATGCAATTTGCAAAGGACTATAAAAAGAGCTTTTTGCTCGTTTCCCTGTGTTACCTTATATTGGGCGCAGTGTTACTGGTTTATCCGTCGCTTTCCATCCACACGGTTTGCTATGTTTTGGGCGGTATTACCGCTATTTATGGCATCATACAACTCATCGCCTATTTTGTGCATACCGATTTTGGCGAAGTATATCGGCTCACGTTTGTGTCGGCCGTCATTTTAATCGGCGCGGGTGTTTATGTCATTGCACAGCCGCTTGTCGTCGCGAAAATTTTGCCGCTTTTAATTGGGCTTGCCATTGTGCTCGACAGTTTGATTAAATTGCAAAACACCATTGATTTAAAGCGTCTTGGCGCGCAAACTTGGTGGGTGGCACTGATTTTATCTGTCATCACGGCCGCCCTTGGCTCGATGTTGCTGTTTTGTCCGTGGGCAAAGGCACTGTCCTTTCAATTTATCGGCGCCAGCCTTGTGGTAGACGGCGCTGTCAACCTGTTCAGCTTTTCGTTTTTATCCCTCAAGCTGAAGGAACTGCGCAAAATGATGCGGGATCGCACGGAAGCCAACGCTCAGGCTTCCGACACAGAACCTGTTGCCGAGCCGACGTCCCCTGCACCGCAAACACCGGTTTATACTGACCCCACCGCACCTGCCGGCACAGACGCACTGCCGCCGGTTTCCGATATTTTTGCACCGAAAAATGCCGCACAAGCACCCGCTGCCGACACCGATGCGTCCGCGAACAAGGCGCCGGACACAACAAAATAAACCACAAACAAACCTCTACTGTCAAAAGTGGAGGTTTGTTCATAAATTAGGCCTAGTTTTCGCCATGAATTTGTGGTAAACTATAAATTTATAGGATATTTAGGAGGAAGCAAATTATGGCGATTCAAAGCACCGACAAAGAGCTTGGCACTGCGCCTGTTGGCAAACTTTTGGCAAAATTGGCCGTGCCGGCCGTGGCCGCACAATTCATCAATGTGCTCTACAATATTGTAGACCGCATTTATATCGGCAACATTCCCGGCAGCGGCGCACTTGCGCTCACAGGTGTCGGCGTGACGTTCCCGATTTTAATGCTCATCAGCGCCTTTTCCGCGTTTGCCGGCATGGGCGGTGCGCCGCTTGCGTCCATTCAGCTCGGCGCGGGCAATAAAGATGGCGCAGAGCGCGTGCTCGGCAACTCGTTCACGCTTTTGCTGTGTTCTTCTCTCCTGTTGACGGTTGGATTTTCCATCTTTAAGCGCCCGCTTTTAATGGCGTTTGGCGCGTCGGAAAACACTATCGCCTATGCCGAAAGTTATCTTTCCATCTACTTAATCGGCACGGTTTTTGTGCAGATTGCACTTGGTTTAAACACCTTTATCAGCGCACAGGGGCACGCCACCGTCGCCATGCTGAGCGTGCTGATTGGCGCAATCATCAACATTGTGCTCGACCCGATTTTCATTTTCGGTTTTCACATGGGTGTTGCGGGCGCGGCATGGGCCACCATCATTTCACAGGCCGTGAGCGCCGTTTGGGTGTTGATTTTCCTCTGTGGCAAAAAGACCTCTCTGCGCATTCGCCCAAAATATATGATTTTCAATAAAAGAATTCTCGGCAAAATTGTCGCGCTCGGCTCTGCGCCGTTCATCATGCAGAGCACCGAAAGCCTCGTGAGCATCACTTTAAACAGCGGCCTGCAAAAATATGGCGGAGATTTATACGTGGGCAGCTTCACCATCATACAAAGCGTGATGCAGATGCTCGTGATGCCCGTGCAGGGCATTACGCAGGGCGCACAGCCGATTATCAGCTACAATTACGGCGCAAACCAATATGGCCGCGTGCGCGAAACTTTCTTTAAGCTCATCAAAATCACCATGCTGATTACCTGCACCGCCTGTGTTGTCACCATGCTGATTCCCGGTTTGTTGGCGCGCATGTTTACACAAGATGCCGCGCTGGTTGACATTGTGAAAAAAATGATGCCGATTTTCTTTGCGGGCATTTGGGCATTTGGCGCACAAATGGCATGCCAAACCACCTTTTTGGGGCTTGGGCAGGCGAAAATCAGCTTGTTTTTGGCATTGCTGCGCAAGGTGTTTCTGCTTGTGCCGCTCGCAATTATTCTTCCGCGCATCACAGGCAGTGTCATCGGCATTTACGCCGCCGAGCCTGTGGCCGACATCATCGCAAGCTGCACCACGTTGGCACTGTTTTTGTTCAAATACAAAAAACTGCTTCCTGTCGACAAAGATGCGTCGGCAAAAGCCGTTTAGCTTTTTAAAGAGAGGAACACTATTTTGAAAATCGGCCTCGATATCGGCAGCACCACCATCAAATGTGTGGTGCTCGACGACGATGACAACATTCTATACAAGACATACGAGCGCCACTATTCGCATATCGTAGAAAAAGCGACCGAACTTTTGACGCGTTTAGACGACGAAATAGTGCACGGCGGCACAGCGCTGCTTTCCATCTCCGGTTCGGCCGGCATGGGGCTTGCCAATGCGTGTGAAATTCCGTTTGTGCAGGAGGTTTTTGCCACGCGTGTGGCCGCAAAGCGCCTTGCGCCGGACGCAAACGTCATCATTGAACTGGGCGGCGAGGACGCGAAAATTTTATTCGTCACCGGCGGCACGGAAGTGCGCATGAACGGGAGCTGCGCGGGCGGCACAGGCGCATTTATCGACCAAATGGCGACGCTTTTAAAGATGACACCCGATGAAATGAACACGGCGGCGAAATCTGCCACCAAAACCTATACCATTGCAAGCCGCTGCGGTGTATTTGCCAAAAGCGACATTCAGCCGCTCATCAATCAAGGTGCAAACGCCGCCGACGTTGCGGCAAGCATCTTTTACGCGGTCGTCAACCAGACCATTGCCGGCCTTGCGCAAGGGCGCAAAATTGAGGGAAATATCCTCTATCTCGGCGGCCCGCTCACCTTTTTGCCGCAGCTCAAAAAAAGTTTTGATAAATCGCTGCATCTCACAGGCACTTGTCCCGAAAACAGCCTTTACTATGTCGCCATCGGCGCGGCGCTGTATTCTGACCGGCTTTTGTCGGTGGCTGATGCCGCGCAGGCGCTCAAAGCAACCGGTGCAACGGCAACGTATGCCAGCAGTCCGGCGCTGTTTGTAAACGAGGCCGAATATGCCGCCTTTAAAGCGCGCCACGCAAAAGCCTCTGTGCCACGCAAGCCGTTTGCCTCGGCCGCGGGCGCCGTGCACATCGGCATTGACGCGGGCAGCACCACGGTCAAGGCTGCCGTTATCGACAGTGCCGACAACCTTTTATACACAAGCTATCAACCCAACAGCGGCAACCCGATTCCGATTATCCGCGGATTATTGCTTGAAATATACGCCGCACATCCCGATTTGCAAATTGCCAGCGTCACGGCCACCGGCTACGGCGAGGACATTGTGAAAAGCGCATTCGGCGTGGATTATGGCGTGGTGGAAACCGTGGCGCATTTCACGGCGGCCAAACATTTTATGCCCGACGTCGATTTTGTCATTGACATCGGCGGACAGGATATGAAATGCTTCAAAATTGAACGCGGCGCCATCAGCAATATCTTTTTAAATGAGGCGTGCTCGTCCGGCTGTGGCAGCTTTTTGCAAACTTTTGCCGAAGCGCTCGGCTACGACGTGCCCACCTTTGCAAAACTCGGCCTGTTTGCCGACAAGCCGGTTGACCTTGGCAGCCGCTGCACCGTGTTTATGAATTCAAGCGTCAAACAGGCGCAAAAAGACGGTGCGTCGATTGAAAACATCTCCGCCGGCCTCTCCGTCAGCGTCGTGAAAAACGCATTATACAAAGTGATTCGCGCGTCAAGCCCCGCCGAACTCGGCCGCAAAATTGTGGTGCAGGGCGGCACGTTTTACAACGAAGCCGTGCTGCGCGCGTTTGAAAAAGAGATGGGCGTCGAGGTGATTCGCCCCGACATCGCCGGCTTGATGGGCGCATACGGCGCGGCGCTGTACGGCAAAGCCAAGGCAAAAAGCGGACAGCATTCAGGCTTGCTTTCCGAACAAAATTTGCGCGATTTCACACAGACCGTCACCAATGTGGCCTGCGGACTGTGCGGCAACCACTGCCAACTCACCATCAACGCCTTTACGGGCGGCAAAAAATACATCAGCGGCAACCGCTGCGACCGTCCCATCACACATCGCGGCGCGGAAAACCCACTGAATTTATACGATTACAAGCTGCATTTACTCTCGCAATACCAAACCGAAACCGGCCCACGCGGCATCATCGGCCTGCCGATGGGACTGAATATGTACGAACTTTTGCCGTTTTGGCACACTTTTTTCACGCAGCTCGGCTTTGGCGTTGTGACAAGCGGCCTGTCTGACCGCAAATTGTATCTGCACGGACAGGCAACCATTCCCTCCGACACCGTGTGTTTTCCCGCAAAATTGATGCATGGGCACATTCACGCGCTATCGAAAATGGCGGTGACGGCTATTTTTTATCCGTGCATGTCCTACAATTTGGACGAGGGATTTGGCGACAACCATTTCAACTGCCCTGTCGTTGCTTATTATCCCGAAGTGATTGCCGCAAACTGCCACGAACTGGACGATATCAAGTTTATTTACGACTATATTGGCCTGCATCGGCCGAAAGATTTCACCAAAAAAATGACCGTCATTCTCGCCAAGTATTTTAGCGGCATTTCAAAAAAAGAGGTGGAATCTGCCGCCAAAAGCGCCTACTCTGCCTATGCCGATTATCTCACGCAGGTGCGCTGTCGCGGCGCTGAAATTATCGCCGCCGCACGCAGTGAAAAAAAGCCGATTATCGTGCTGGCCGGCCGGCCATATCATGCCGACCCCGAGGTGAATCACGGCATCGACAAGCTGATTTGCAGCCATGGCGCGGCGGTTATCAGCGAGGATGCCATCTCACATCTTGTACAGCCGTTTTCCACAAGCATCTTGAACCAGTGGACTTATCACGCAAGATTGTACGCGGCAGCGCATTATATTGCCGACCAACCCGACATGAACCTCGTGCAACTTGTGAGCTTTGGCTGCGGCCTTGACGCCATTACCACCGACGAAACGCGTGAAATTTTACAGCGCGAAAATAAACTTTACACCCAAATTAAAATTGATGAAATCACCAATCTTGGCGCAGTGAACATTCGGCTTCGCAGCCTGTTTGCCGCACTGGAACAATAAACCGCAGGAGGTTTTTGCATGGAAGCATTCGCATATCCGAAATTTACCAAAGAGATGAAATTCACCCATAAAATTTTGATTCCCAACATGGCACCGATTCATTTTGGCATGATAGCCTCGGCCTTGCAAGACGCGAACTACCATGTGGAAGTGCTGAAAAACAGCGGCCACGAAGTGGCGCAAGAGGGGCTGAAGTACGTACACAACGACACGTGCTATCCGGCTTTACTTGTGATTGGGCAATTTATCAACGCGCTGAAAAGCGGCAAGTATGATTTGGCGCACACCGCGCTGCTCATCACGCAAACCGGCGGCGGCTGCCGCGCGTCAAACTATATTCATCTTTTGCGCAAGGCGCTTGTAAAGGCCGGTTTTCCGCAGATTCCTGTGGCGAGTTTAAACTTTTCAGGCCTTGAAAAAGATAGCGGATTTCAGCTGACTTTGCCGCTTTTGTGCAAGATTTTGGCCGCCGTTTTTTACGGCGACGCCTTGATGACACTCGCCAACCAAACACGGCCGTATGAAAACGAAAAGGGCGCGGCCGACGCGCTGATTCAAACTTGGATGGAGCGCATCGGCACGCAGTTTCACGATAACCACGGTGTTGCAAAGCGCGATATGATTGCCAATTTTAACAATATGGCGCGTAGTTTTGCGAACATTCCCGTCACATACACCCCGAAAGTGAAAGTGGGCGTTGTGGGCGAAATTTATGTAAAATATTCGCCGCTCGGCAACAACGAACTTGAAAGTTTTTTGCATGGCGAGGACTGTGAAGTGAATTTGCCCGGCCTCATGGGTTTTGTGCAGTATTGCATCGCCAATACGTCCGAAACCATCCATCTGTACGGTGGAAGCAAGGTCACGGCGCTTGGGTCTGACTGCATTGCGCGTTTTCTGTCCGAGCGCGAAAAGCTCATGATTACCGCCATCAGCCGCTACCCACAATTTCACGCACCCACGCTGTTTTCAGACACGCGCAAGATGGCGCGTGGCGTGATTGGCTATGGCAACAAAATGGGCGAGGGTTGGCTGCTGACCGCCGAAATGATGGAGCTGCAAAGCACCGGTTTTGAAAATATCGTGTGCGCACAGCCATTCGGCTGCCTGCCGAATCATATTTGCGGCAAAGGCATGATCAATAAAATCCGCGCTATTTATCCACACGCCAATATCACACCGATTGACTATGACCCGAGTGCCACGCGCGTCAACCAAGAAAACCGCATCAAGTTGATGCTGAGCGTTGCCAAAGAGCGGCTCGACAATGGCACACAGCCGCCGCACAGTAGCGGAGAGCCTGTCGCCGTGCCGCTGTATGGCGACATCGAAGTGCCGGCAGTGGCCGTGCCCGCATTCAGCGAGCGCCTCCCCGTAAACGGATAAAGCCATCAAAAAAACGCAGAAGCATCGCGCTTCTGCGTTTTTTGATATAAATTATTCTCGCACAAGCGGCATGCTCATGCAGCGCGGGCCGCCGCGTCCGCGCGACAATTCCGAGCTTGGGATTTTCAGCACGGTGATGCCCTGCTGTTCCAGCAATTCGTTGGTGATGTAGTTGCGGTCATAGGTGGCAACAAGCCCCGGCGCGATGCACAACGTGTTGGAGCCGTCGTTCCACTGCTCGCGCTCCGACGCGATGCGGTTGGCACCGCCGCAATGAATCAGCGTTACACCGTCAACTTTCAAGTAATGCGCCAATGTTTCTTCAAGCGTGCTTGTCAGCTCCCGCACCTGAATGCCCTGTTTTGCGTCGGGCGTAATTTCAAACGTGCGCAGCGTTTGTAAAATGGCCGGATGAATCGTAAATTTGTCAACATCCACCTGTGTAAACACCGTGTCGAGATGCATAAACGCGCGGATACGCGGAATTTCAAACGCAAGCACCGTATCGACGGTGCATTCTTCACTGGCAAACAGCGCTTTTGCGAGCGATTCAATGGCCTCCGGCTGTGTGCGCTGTGAAATGCCGACGGCAATCACGCTGCCGCTCAAGTTCAGCACATCGCCGCCCTCAAGACTGTATGGCTTATCCGGCGTATAAAACAGCGGCACGCGGCCGGCATAATCGGGGTGATAATGCAGCATATACGAGCCGTAAAGCGTTTCGCGGCGGCGCGTTATGGAGTACATGCGGTTGAGCGCGACGCCGTTGCCGATGCAGGCAAACGGATCACGCGTGAAGTATAAATTCGGGATAGGATCGGTTAAAAAGCGCGAATCACTGCTTAAAAAATCGGCGAGCGGGTTGTGATTGCGCACCGAAAGTTCTTTTGCGTTGATGCCGGCCATGGTTTTGAGCACAAGCTCTTTGTCGTCTTGTATCTCAAGCAAAAACGCGGACAATTCTGTGCGGTATACATTGGCCGCCTTGCCGGATGCATCAATAAAATCGCGCACAAACTGTGCGCGCAACGCGGGTGTATGCGTGAGCGCTTCGGCCACAAGGTCTTCCAAATAGCACACTTCCACGCCGTTTTCGCGCAAAATGCGCGCAAATTCGTCATGCTCGTTCTGTGCACCGTGCAAGTAGGGAATGTCATCAAACAAGAGGCGCTCGAGTGTGTCCGGACTGAGATGTTCCAGTTCCTTGCCCGGCCGATGCAATAAAACACGGCGCAGCTGTGTGGTTTCACTTTTCACCGCAATGGGGGTTTCACGCTTCATACTTTATGTCCTCCTCAATCATTGCTTTATGGCAGGATCGCACATAAAGATAATCGCATTTATAACTAGTATACCATAATATGAGCAAAAAAGCATCTGTACCCACGCTTACGATGCGAAAAATTTTCACTTGCGAAAAAACGCGATTCACAGTATGATAAAAAGGCTTACAAAAAACAGAAAAGAGTTGTTATAGTGTTTACTATTTTATTGGTTCTCATTTATATCGCATTCATCAGCCTTGGGTTGCCGGACGCGCTGCTCGGCTCTGCGTGGCCGAGCATTTATCCGCAATTTGACGTACCGGTATCGTATGCGGGACTTGTGATGATGGTGATTTCCTTTGGCACCATTGTGTCAAGCCTATACAGCGACAGGCTGATTCGTCGCCTTGGCACCGGAACAGTGACGGCGCTAAGCGTTGGATTGACGGCGCTTGCGCTGTTTGGCATCTCGAACGCACACTCGTTTTTGCCGCTATTGCTGTGGGCCATTCCTTATGGGCTTGGCGCGGGCAGTGTGGATGCGGCGCTGAATAATTTTGTGGCACTGCATTACAAGGCGCGGCACATGAGTTGGCTGCACTGTTTTTGGGGCGTGGGCGCGTCGCTTGGCCCATATATCATGGGATTTTGTTTAATGCGGCACCTCGATTGGAACAGCGGCTACCACACCATTTTTTTCATACAACTTCTTTTGACAGCCGCACTTGTTTTTTCGCTGCCGCTGTGGAAAAAGAGTGTTGAAAAGGCCGACGAGCCACAAAAAACCGCCAAAAATTTGCGTCTGAAAGATGTTTTGCAACTTGCGGGCGCAAAACCGGCGCTGCTTGCGTTTTTCTGCTATTGCGGTGTGGAAACCACCGCCGGCCTTTGGGGCAGCACCTATCTGGTGCTCGCGCGCGGCATGGCGGCAGATGCGGCGGCGCAGTGGACAGCTTTGTTTTATCTCGGCATCACGGTCGGCCGCTTTTTATGCGGATTTGTGACGATGAAAATGACCGATGAAAGCATGGTGCGGCTTGGGCAGGGCGTTGGGTTTGTTGGGATTTTGATGTTGATGCTGCCGCTGCCCATCAACATAACAGTCATTGGTTTTGCATTGTTCGGCATGGGCTGTGCGCCGATTTTTCCGAGCCTATTGCACGCTACACCGGCACATTTCGGCGAAGATGCCTCGCAGTCCATCATGGGCATACAGATGGCGGCCGCGCATCTTGGCAACATCTGCATGCCGCCGATTATCGGCTTTCTTGCGCAAAAGATCAGCATTCATTTGTACCCTGTGCTTTTGTTGGCACTGCTTATTTTGATGATTGTCATGACCGAAACGCTCAACCGCTCACAACAAAAAAGCGCGGCATAAGATGTAAAAAGCGAGGACATTTCGTCCTCGCTTTTTTATTTTTTCATTGCTTTTAACGCACCCATTTGTCGCACAGTGCGTTGATTTGGTCGGCCAATTTTGCAAGTTCTTTATTTGCCATGCCCTCACATTTGGCTGCAACCGTCTGCAAGCGCTGTGCCGCCGCAAGCAAGCGCGTAAATGCCGGCTGACGCCGCGGCGCTGACGCTGTGCCTTTTTCAATGCGCTTACGCGCGCCGGTTTCCACCTGTCTATCGGTCGCCAAGTCCCACGCGTCGCCGCTGTATGGCGCAACGGCCGGCATATGCAGCTCGTTGACAAGCCGCGCCGTGAAGGTTTCGCAGGCAGTTTCTTCGCCATGATTGACAAACACGCGCGTGGGCACGCTTTCAAACGCTTTTGCCCAGCGCAGCAAGCCCTCGTTGTCCGCGTGGCCGCTGATGCCGGACAACGTGCGGATTTCGGCTTTCACTTCAATTTTTTCGCCGAACAGATGCACTTCTTTTGCGCCGTCTATAATCGAGCGGCCAAGCGTGCCCGCCGACTGATACCCCACAAAAAGCACCGTGCATTCCGGCCGCCATAAATTGTGTTTTAAATGGTGTTTGATGCGACCCGCGTCGCACATGCCGCTTGCGGATACAATCACTTTGCATTCTTTGTCAAAGTTGATGGCTTTGGAATCGTCGCTTGTGACCGACGTTTTTAAGCCGACAAAACTGATGGGGTTGATGCCCGCGTCCACAAGTGCCTTTGTTTCGGCATCATAGCAATTGTCGAGATTTTTTTTAAACACGCTCGTGGCTTCGTTGGCGAGTGGGCTGTCCACATAAACGGTGAAACCGTCATGGCCTTTGACGAGATTGTCCGCCTTGATTTTGCGCAGAAAATAGAGCATTTCCTGCGTGCGCCCCACGGCAAACGACGGCACAACTACATTGCCGCCGCGGTCAAACGTGCGCTGCAAAATGCCGGTCAATTCGGCGATATAATCGGGCACGGGGCCATGGCTGCGGTCGCCGTAGGTGGATTCCATCACGACATAGTCCGCCGTTGTTAAATATGACGGGTCGCGGATAATCGGCTGTTTGACATTGCCGATGTCGCCGGAAAAGACGATTTTTTTAGAAACGCCGTCTTCTTCAAGCCACACTTCAATGGACGCAGACCCGAGCAAATGGCCGGCATCGATAAATTGCACCGTTACACCGTCATAAATTTTTGTTTTTTCGCTATATTGCACAGGCACAAGCTTTGTCACCACGCCGAGTGCGTCGTTGATTGTATACAGCGGCTCTACCGGCTCGGCGCCGGCGCGCAACGCTTTGCGGTTTTTCCACTCGGCCTCAAATTCTTGAATATGTGCGGAATCCTGCAACATAATTTTGCACAAATCGGTTGAAGCCTCGGTGGCATACACCGCGCCGCGAAAGCCGTTTTTGTATAAAAGCGGCAGCAAACCGGAATGGTCGATGTGTGCATGTGTGAGCAATACGCAATCGATTGCGGCCGGATTGACGGGCAAATCCACATTGACAAATTCGTCCGCACCTTGCTCCATGCCATAGTCTACAAGAATATTTTTGCCGCAAACTTCAAGTAGTGTACTGGAACCGGTGACCTCATGGTCGGCGCCGATAAACGTAAGTTTCATGTTTTCACTTCCTAACCTGTTTTCTTTTGTTGTTACAATGATTATATCATAAATAAAAAAGAATTTGTGAAAAATATAAAAACTGTCACCGAACATTGTGTGACAGTTTTGTTGTCGCTATTTTCCCGCGCCCGCCGCTTTGTATTCCTCGAGCGTTGCGCCGGTTTTTTGCATCATGGCGGCATTTTCGTTGCCGACATAGCGATAATGCCACGGCTCATACACAACGCCGGTCACTTCTTTTTTGTCTTTCGGATAGCGCAGCACAAAACCATACGCGCCCGCGTGCGCAGACAGCCATGCAAATTCAGACGTTTTATCAAAGCTTTCGGTCAAGTCACTGTTGGTTTTATACCAATCGGCGCTCACGATATCCGCCGCAAGGCCGAGATTGTGCTCGCTTGTGCCCGGCCGTGCCACCCACATGGCGGCCTGTTTTTCGGCTTCTTCCGCCGGAAATCCCTCGGCAAGAAAGCTGCTTACTTTGCGGCGAAACAACGCATCTTGCCGCGCAACACTGCGATAAGCCGACACTAAGTAGAGCTTACAGCCGGCGGCCTCAGCATCCTTAAGCATATTTTCAAGCGCCGACGCGGCACGCGCGTCAAACAGGCGGTTTTCGTAGCCGGAAATCGGCTGCGTTTTGAGCGTGAAATTGTCGGGCAATGGATTTTCTGCATTGACAAGGCGCAATTCCCAGTTTTCGTCAAGGGCTGCTGCGGCAGGCGCCGCAGCAGAATTGGTAGACGATGTGCCGGAGGAGACGCTCGGCGCCATGGGGCTGCTTGGCACACTGCTTGTGCCGGACCCCGACATGCTGCCGGAGGGCACGGAACTTGTGGCCGGTGCAGAGCTTGTCATGGGTGCAGAGCTGCTCGTCATCGGTTTCGAGGACGATGGTTTTGACGAGGACGACGCGCTGTTACCCCAACAGGCAGAGAAAAAAACCATACTGAACGCGAGGCAAAGAACAAGTGCAAACAATTTTTTAGGCAAAATACAAACTTCCTTTCGCCCCTGCAAATTGCCCGCAGATGCCCACGCAATCGCAATTCACAAAGGTCTATTGTAAATTGCCGGTCAAGGTCATCACCGCAGTGAGCGCGGCCAGCGGCGCTGTTTCACAGCGTAAAATCCGCGGGCCAAGGCCTATTTGTACACAGCCTGCCTCTGTGGCAAGCTGCGCTTCCTCTGCCGAAAAGCCGCCCTCACTGCCGGTGATGATGGCGATGGTCGTACCATCCGATAACCGGCTAAGTAAAGCGTCGCCGCCCGCCTCGTAGCAAAATAGCGCTACATCGGCTTTTGCGGCTTCGGCCAACATTTGTTTGTATGTCAGCGGCATGGCCACTGTGGGGATAATGCCGCGCCCGCTTTGTTTGGCGGCTTCTTTGGCAATGCGGTTGTATCGCTCGTTTTTCGCTTCTTCTTTTTTCGGCGTCACCACGCAGTAGCGGCTGAAAAAAGGAACAATTTGCACCGCGCCAAGCTCGGTTGCCTTTTGAATGATGGTTTCAAGCTTATCGAGCTTCGGATAGCCTACATATAGGATAACCCGCTTTGTCGGCTCTGATACACTCGGCGCACAGGAATTTATCGCCAAAAAAACAGCGCCGTCCGACACCGTTTGCACCGTGGCGGCATAGTCGTTTCCGTGGCCGTCGCACAGCGTCAGCGCATCGCCCGCTTTTGCGCGCATCACCACGGCAAGGTGCTTTGCCTCCTCGCCCGTGAGGTTCACGGTGCTTGCGCTCGGCGTCAAATTTTCGCAAAAATAGCGGTGTGGCATTTATTGTTCCTCCTCGTGGCGACACAAAAGCGCCACCCAACCATGTTCTTCTTTCACGGTCACAACGGCAAGGCCTGTCGCTTCAATGGCGGCAATCACCTCGTCTTTGCGCGTGTCAATAATACCGCTCGCCATAAAAATGCCATGCTTTTTGAGCAAAACCGGCACACATGGCACAAGACTTTTGATGGCATTTGCCACAATATTGGCGCAGATGATGTCATACGTGCCGCTCGCTTTGTCGGACAAATCACCGATGAGCACCTTAAAATGCTCGGCCACACCGTTGAGCGCCGCGTTTTCACCCGCCGTGCGCACACACATGGGGTCGATGTCTACACCCTCGGCCTCGCTTGCGCCAAGTTTTAGCGCCGCAATGGCCAAAATGCCGCTGCCTGTGCCGATGTCAAGCACGCGCTCACCGCCTTTTACAAGCGTGTCAAGCGCCGCAAGGCACAGCGCCGTCGTTTCGTGCGTACCGGTGCCGAATGCCATGCCGGGGTCAAGCGTAATGACGATTCTGTCGGTTTCATACGGCTCCCAACTCGGCACAATGGCAAGGCGCTCGCCAATCGTGAGCGGATGATAATATGCTTTCCAGCCGCTCTCCCAATCCTCCTGCCGCACACCGAGTGTTTCCAGTTTGAACGGCACTTCCGCGCGCTGTAAGCGATCTTGTAAAATTGCGGCAATCTCCGCAAAGTTTGTATCCGGCGCAATATAAAGGTGAATTATCACCTCTGTACGCGATTTTAGGAGCAAATCCTGCTCGATTAAATCCACATGCGCCATGGCCTGCACCTGTGTTTCAAGGTCGCGATAATCCTCAATATAAATGCCGCCGCCCGCAATTTCTGTGGCGATATTTTCCGCAATTTCCGCAAAATCTGCGGGTACGGTTGTTTTTAAATCGGTCCATTCCATTTGGCATTCCTCTTTTCATTATACTATCGTATAGTATATCATGTCCGCGCTTCTTGTGAAAGAGGCATATGGCATCTGCGCTTGTTAAAAATTTGACAAGTTGTACAAAACCTTTTTCGTTTCTTGAAAAGGTTCGTCACTCTGTACATTGATATTTTTTTAACATTTGCGTATAATAAGTACAAGCAAAAGAAACATCCGCCTAACTTACAACTTGGAGGAATAAAACTATGGCAGACAAAAAAACACCTGTCGTTACACAGGAAAATGAAACCGCGAAAATGATTGACACACTGGTTGCAAACGCACAAATTGCCTTGCAGGAATATCTCGCGTTCGACCAAGAGCAAATTGATTTAATCGTGCATGAAATGGCACTTGCCGGCCTTGACAAACATCAAGAGCTTGCGCGCATGGCCGTGGAAGAAACCGGCCGCGGCGTGTATGAAGATAAAGTTATCAAAAACATGTTTGCCACCGAATATATTTGGCACGACATCAAAAAAGAAAAAACCGTCGGCGTACTCGACGAAAACGAAATGGAAGGTTTTGTGGAAGTGGCAGAGCCTGTCGGCGTCATCTGCGGCGTTACCCCCACCACAAACCCCACCTCCACCACGATGTTCAAATGCCTTGTGGCCGTGAAAACGCGCAACCCGATTATCTTCGGTTTTCACCCGTCGGCACAGAAATGCTCGTCGGAATCTGCCCGCATTTTATACGAAGCCGCGCTCAAAGCAGGCGCACCGAAAAACTGCATCCAATGGATTGAAAAACCGTCCATTGAGGCGACCGGCCTTTTGATGAACCACCCCGGCGTTGCCACCATTTTGGCAACAGGCGGCCCCGGCATGGTGCAGGCGGCCTACAGCTGCGGCAAACCGGCGCTTGGCGTCGGCCCCGGCAACGTGCCGTGCTTCATTGAAAAAAGTGCCGATTTACACCGCGCATGCACCGATTTGATGATGAGCAAAACGTTCGACAACGGCATGATTTGCGCGTCGGAACAGGCGGTCATTGTAGAAAAAGACATCGCAAAAGATTTTGAAGCCTATATGACGAAAAACGGCTGCTATTTCTTGAATCCGGAAGAAACCGAAATCCTTACCAAATATATGTTCCCCGACCCCGCCAAAGGCGTTTTTGCCGCGGTTGTGGGAAAAAGTGCCGATTGGATTGCCGAACAGGCCGGCCTTACCGTGCCCAAAAACACCAAAATTTTACTGGCACCGCTGTCTGAGCCGAGCACAAAATATCCGCTCAGCAAAGAAAAACTTTCGCCGGTTCTCGCATATTTCATCGCCAAAGATCAAGAACAAGGCTTTGCCTATGCCAATAAAATGCTGGAGCTTGGCGGCCTCGGTCACTCGGCTGTCATTCACACCGGCGACATGAAAATTGCAGACGCATTCGGCGTTGCCATGCGCGTTGGCCGCATCATCGTGAACAGCCCATCCAGTCAAGGCGCGATTGGCGACATCTACAACACCAACACCCCGTCGCTCACACTCGGCTGCGGCTCTTACGGCAAAAACAGCGTGTCGCAAAACGTCACCACGGTCAACCTCATCAACAAAAAACGCATCGCCAAGAGGAGAGTGAATATGCAGTGGTTTAAAGTTCCGCCCAAAATTTATTTTGAGGAAGATTCCATTCAGTACCTCGAAAAAATGGAGGACATCAGCCGCGCGTTCATCGTCACCGACCCCATGATGGTACAGCTTGGCAATGTGGATAAAATTCTCTATTATTTGCGCAAACGCGAAACCTACTGCCACAGCGAAATTTATTCCGACGTCGAGAGCGATCCGTCTGTGGAATGCATTTTGCGCGGCGTGGAAGCCATGCGCGTGTTCCAACCGGACGTGATTATCGCCATCGGCGGCGGCAGCGCCATCGACGCGGCCAAGGGCATGTGGCTGTTCTATGAGCATCCCGACACCAGTTTTGACGGTCTGCGTCAGCGTTTTCTCGACATTCGCAAACGCGCGTTTGCCTTCCCGAAACTTGGCACAAAAACAAAACTTGTCGCCATCCCGACCACTTCCGGCACAGGCAGCGAAGTGACGAGCTTTGCCGTTATCACCGACAAGAAAAACGGCAACATCAAATACCCGCTCGCCGATTACAGCCTCACGCCCGACGTCGCCATCATCGACCCGCAGTTTACGCGCTCGATGCCGCGCAGCATCGTGGCCGACACCGGTCTTGACGTCTTGACCCACGCGATTGAAGCGTATGTGTCCGTCATGGCAAGCGATTTCACCGACGGTCTTGCCCTACACGCCATTGAAATGGTGTTCACCTATCTTGTAAAAAGCTACAATGGCGACCTTGTTGCACGCGAAAAAATGCACAATGCCTCTGCCATCGCCGGCATGGCATTCACCAACGCATTTCTCGGCCTCAACCACTCCATGGCGCACAAACTCGGCGGCGAATATCACATTCCCCACGGCCGCGCCAACGCCATTATGCTGCCGTATGTGATTGCCTATAATGCCAAAACACCCACCAAATTTGCCTCTTTCCCGAAATATAAAGAGTATATTGCCGACGAGCGCTATGCCAAAATTGCACGTCGCTGCGGCCTTTGCAACATTGGCACTTCCACATACGAAGCCGTTGACTGCCTCATCAAAGCCATTCAAGATTTGATGATGAAAACCGAGCGTCCCATGACTGTCAAAGCGTGCGGTGTCAACGAAGCGGAGTTCATCAGCAAAGTGGATGAGCTGTCATACAAGGCATTTGAGGACCAGTGCACCACGGCAAATCCGGTTTATCCCCTCGTGAGCGAAATCAAAGAGTTGTATTTGAACGCCTATTACGGCAAATAATTTTCAGCATCAATACAAAATCTCGCGGGTGTTTTTGTAGGGCAAGGCTCTGCTCTTGCCGCGTTGCCAAAACATCAAAAAAGCAAATACACACCCTAAAAGTCCGGCGGAAAAAATCCGCCGGACTTTTTTATGCGCAAAAAACCGACTTGCTGCATTTGATGGAACAGATGGCAATTTCAACGAAACACAAAGGCGGTGCGAAATGGAAATATTGCGTGTTGAAAACGCGTGGTTAAAATATCAGGCGCACAACGGGGAAACAACGGCGTTTTCAGACATTAGTTTTGCCGTGGAAAAAGGCGAAATTTTAAGCATTGTCGGGCCGTCCGGCTGCGGAAAAAGCACCTTGCTGTCTGTGATTGCGGGGCTTTTGCCGGGCGCGACAGGGCGCGTTGTCATCAAGGGCGACGTTATCAGCGGCATCTCCGAGCACATCGGCTATATGTTGCAGCGCGATAATTTACTGGAATGGCGCACCATTTTCAGCAATGTTCTATTCGGCCTTGAAATGCGTCACAAAAAAACACCCGAAGCGGTGGCGCGCGCCGAAGAATTGCTTGCAACCTATGGCCTATCGGAATTTAAAGACAAATATCCGCGTCAGCTTTCGGGCGGCATGCGTCAGCGTGTGTCGCTGATTCGCACCCTAGCGGCAGGGCCGGATATTCTATTGCTCGACGAAGCTTTTTCGGCGCTCGATTACCAAACGCGCCTCGCCGTGACCGAGGACGTGTACGCGATTTTAAAATCGGAGCAAGTAACCACGCTGATGGTGACGCACGACATCCCCGAAAGCATCAGCATGGGTGACCGTGTGCTGATTTTATCGCACCGTCCCGCGCAGGTCAAAGAGATTTATCCCATTGTTTTTGCGTCAAACCGCACGCCGCTGCTCTGTCGCGGCGACGCGCGTTTCAGCCAATATTTTGACCATATCTGGAAGGAGCTGGATACGCATGGATAGCGCATTGCAGACTATTTCGGGCGAACGGCAGGCCTATCTTGCACGGCAAAAGCGACGCACGTTTTCCATTCGCCTGTGCCAAATCGGGTTTCTCGTTGTTTTTCTCGCCGCGTGGGAAATTTTGCCGCGCCTTGGCGTGATTGACGCATTCATTTTCAGCCAACCGACGCGCATTTTGGCAACACTTGCCGACATGGCGCAAAATAAACTGCTGCTGCACATCGGCGTCACACTGTATGAAACGCTTGCCGGCTTTTTGCTCGGCGTTGTGTTCGGCCTGTTTTTCAGCATCGTTTTGTGGGCGTCGTCGTTTATTTCGCGCGTGGCGGAGCCGTATCTTGTGGTGCTGAACAGTTTGCCGAAAATCGCGCTCGGCCCTGTGATTATCATTCTCGTGGGCGCGGGCACAAAGGCCATTATCTTTATGGCGCTCGCCATTTCGCTGATTGTCACGATTCTTGAAATGCTGTCGGGGTTTCAGCATACTGACGCCGAAAGCATCAAAATGGCACGGACATTCGGTGCAAACAAATGGCAAATTTTAACCAATATCGTGCTGCCCGCAAACCTCGAAACCTTGTTTAATTCGCTGAAAATCAACATTGGATTATCGCTTGTGGGCGTGATTGCGGGCGAATTTCTTGTGTCAAAAGCAGGCCTTGGGTATTTAATCGTCTACGGCGGGCAGGTGTTTCAGCTTGACCTTGTGATGGCAAGCGTGTTGATTTTGGCAATTTTGGCCGCACTGATGTATCAAAGCGTGGTGCTTTTGCAAAAACTTGTGCGCAAAAAATTCGGCGGGTAGCTTTTGCGATGAACGTCGCATTTGCATAAAAAAGCAATGAAAGGTTGGGTCAGTATGAAAAAACGGATTTTGGCAGGGGCACTTTGCACCTTGCTCGCAGTGGCAATGGCGGGGTGTGTCGCCGCGCCAAAAAGTAAAGTGCGCGTGTGCGAGGTGACGCATTCCATTTTCTATGCGCCGCAATATGTGGCGCTCGCAAAAGGATATTTTGCCGAGGAGGGACTTGAAGTTACGCTGTCGAACGGCGGCGGTGCGGATAAAGTGATGAGCGCCGTGCTGTCGGGCAACATCGACATCGGCCTTGCGGGGCCTGAGGCGAGCGTGTATGTCTACAACGAAGGCAAAGAGGATTACACCGAAGTATTTGCACAATTGACCCAATGTGACGGCAGCTTTTTGGTGTCGCGCACGCCGCAGCCCGACTTTAAATGGACAGATTTGAAAGGCGCACACATTCTGCCCGGCCGCAAAGGTGGCGTGCCCTACATGGCGTTTTCGTATGCGCTGCGCAAAAACGGGCTTGATCCGGAACAGGATTTACTGCTTGACAACAGCATTCAGTTTGACATGATGACCGGCGCTTTTTTGGGTGGTACAGGCGATTATGTCACCATGTTTGAGCCGACCGCGTCCTCTGTGGAGGCCGAGGGCAAAGGATATATTGTCGCAAGCGTGGGCGCACAGGCCGGTGCAATGCCCTATACGGCTTATTTTGCAAAAAAGAGCTATCTTGCGCAAAACAAGGCCACGGTGCAGAAATTTACAAACGCCGTATACAAAGGGCAGCTTTTTGTAAAAGAGCATACCGCCGCCGAAATTGCCGAAGTGGTGAAACCGTATTTTGACGGTGCGGACGTCGCGCTGCTCGCAAGCGCCGTCGAGCGATATAAAAGCATCGGCGCGTATGCCGAAACACCTGTTTTGAGCAAAGAGAGTTTCGATTTGTTGCAAAAAGTCATCAGCGAGGCCGGTGAATTGAAAACACCCGCGCCGTATGAGAAAATTGTCAACAATATTTT